>JANNPR010000316.1:0-10091 GCA_031400345.1 Planctomycetota bacterium
CCCCACAGGCCCAGACATGCTCAAGACGTTCAAGCGGCGGTCGGACACATGAGCGCACATTTGGCGACCGCGAGACTGCGCCGCGTCTTTGCACAACAGACCATCAAAGAAACTGCGGACGCTGAGCCCACGCGCTAGTAATAGGGCTTTATCTCGGTAGTGACAGTGCAGATAGTCCTCGCTGCACAAATGCCACGCTAAAACGGCGGCCCCTTCATGTCCCGCGCCGGACACCTGAAAGAACGCCTCACCGCGATTGGTCAGCTCCTGCTCGACCTCATCAATCCGCCGCGCGGTCAACATCACGCGGTATAGGTCGAGCAGTTGCGTTAAGTGCATTTTGGTCGTCCCGGCATTTGCGGAAAACAGATCGTTTTCCAGGAACCTGCTAGCGAGCAATGCCAGCATGAGTCCGTGGGCGAACGAACCATCGATTCCATCGTTTATCGACTGTTCGACATCTAACGATTATCCGCATTGCGCAAAGTTTGGTTGTGAACACATAAGCATCGCCGTTGTCGTTGCTATGCGGCTCCGCATACCAATCCTGAAAACCACCTTCGCTAGCACCAACTAGCGAGCTTCTCAGCATGGCATCCGAAGTCTTGAATGGCTCTTTAGCAGCTTTTCCGTTTTGGGGATATTGGAAGTTTGAAAGTCCTAATTTTTCTATTCGATGTAGATAGAGCCCATTCCGCCTGACCTCGGCGGGCCACTCTGCCCGACACTGGCTAAACTCGCTATTCTCCCGGTGCATCGGTTGGGTATGATGTGGGCTCTGAATTTGGCTGCCAACGAGGATCCAGAATTAGGAGGAATGTTCCGTTATGCCATCGTCTGTCTTGCAGCGCCCGACTTTGGTTTTGAACCGCAACTGGCAACCCGTGCATGTTTCGACGGTAGCTCGAACATTGATCATGTTGTATTCGGGCACGGTCCGAGCCATCGACCCGGATGACTATCAGGCCTATGAATGGACTGATTGGGCCAGGTTGCGGCCTCGTAATGGCGAGCGATTCGTCCAAGCGGTGTCGATGCGGTTACGAGTCCCCGAAGTCGTGGCGTTATCGGAATATGACGCGCTGCCCAATTTGGCCGTTTCGTTTAGTCGCCGAAACGTGTTCAAACGAGATCGCTACACCTGCCAATACTGTGGAATCCAGCCTGGAGAAGAGGACCTAACGATTGACCATGTCATTCCCCGCGCCAAAGGTGGCGTTTCTAGCTGGGAGAACTGCGTGCTGGCATGCCTATCTTGCAATGGTCGTAAAGGGAGTCGCTTACCGGAACAGACTGCCATGAAACTGCGCCGCAAACCGGTTCGGCCGACATGGCGACCGCTTTACGCTCATACCACAATTCGAGTCGAAAGTTGGTCGAAATTCATTAGCGAGGCATATTGGAATGTGGAGTTGGCCGAGTAGGTGGCACTTGCCGTAAGCGTCGTTCTGATGTAGCGCATTTGGGGTTCAAAAGTGTGCCACTGGCAGCCGCCGGAGTTCGCTCTGAGATTCAGAAGAGACTATTCCGGCGGCAAGCCAGTGCTGACGCTGGTCACGTTCTGAGTTCACGTGCGGCGACTTTTTTCGAATTCACGCACTGGCTTGCCGCCGAAAGACCTTAACTGGATATCGTTGTCAACTCCGGCGGCTGCCAGTGGCACACTTTGATATCCTCTCACCGCAACAAGCCGCGTAGCACGAATCCGATCAGAACCCCGAGAAACATCGACACGGTAACGGCAGCAGCTAATGCAAGTTCAAAACGCACGCTGTTTAGCGGTTGAGCCTGAGGTTCTGATCCAGGAGGCGGCGGCGCGGAATTTCGTTGGCTCGGCTTAACCTTCATCGTTTCTTGTTCTGCCGTGACAACGGGATCCGTCCCCTGCGAACCCTGGCTCGGACTTTCTTGTTCCCGACGCCCTTCAGGATCCTGCTCATGGTCGACGACCTCGGTCTCTTGGTTGTCATCGCTTCCGTTCCCGGCGGCGGGGACGGGCGGTGGTAACCAGGCCGCCTTGGACCAACTCCGAGATGCTATTGGGCCCGCTTCACCCGCCCAGACTTCTAGGCGGGCAGCCACTTCACCAGCCGACTGGGTTCGCGCGCTAGCGTCCTTGTGCATCATATCGGCGATCACATCCACAAATTCTTCGCTGACCTCGGTGTTAAATCGGCGTGGATGCCAGGGAGTTTCTTCGCAATGACGTCGAGTCTTATCGGCCGTGGTACCACCTGGAAATGGTACCTTTCCAGTGATCGCGTAATACAGCGTGCAACCGAGCGAGTAGATATCGGCGGTCCCGCGCACTTCTTTGGGAGTCCGAATCTGCTCAGGCGATAAGTAATCGGGTGTGCCTACAATTTTTCCCGCTCGCGGATCTTCGTCTGGCTTAAGAGCGAAACCGGCCAATCCCAGATCGGAAACCTTGGCGATCCCATCTGGCGTAACCAGGATATTTCCTGGCTTCACGTCGCGATGGATCAAGCCGTGATGATGGGCATATTCCAAACCGAGTGCCGCCTGCATAATCACGCTTGCGGCTTGTTGCATCAACAATGGGCCCTGTAGCCGAACCAATCGTCGTAGATCGCAACCGGGGATGAATTCAACCACCAGGTACGGCACCTTGCCATCGTTTCCGGCGTCGTATGCTCGTACCAAGTTCGGGTGGTCGAGCTTAGCCTGCATGCGGATTTCACGGCTGAAGTTGGCAATGGCATCTGGCGTCGACCGGTTTACTGGAAGGATTTTGACCGCGCACTCGCGGCCCAAAACGTTATGAATTGCCTTAAAAACTTGTCCCATCCCACCCTGGCCAATCCAATCGGTGATGACGTAGGGACCCAAATTGAGTTTAGTACGACCGGCTTTAAGCTGAGCGACCTGGTAAGGTGTCAGAAGAGTCTGGGCGATGAGAAGTTCAGCGAGCAAGTCGTCGCTCACTTCCGATAATACGGCGGGGCCTCCCGCCGAGACAGCCTGCAATAGCGCCTCGTTCACCTGCTCGTTGGTGAGCAAGCCACTCAGTACTGCGGAGGTACGGAACAGAGACTTAACGTACTTTGGCACAATTCCAATCCGGCACTTAACAAATGGAAAGGGTTGACACTTCAGTTGCCTTACGCTTGTTCAAGCGTAGCTGACGTTGGTTACGGCCGAGATTTACAGTGGCTCGACATCGACGACTTCACGGCAATACAGAACTTTGCGATGCGACAATTGCAGCGCATGCCGATCATAACGGCATGATCTCCGCATTTTGGCCGACTGACCCTGCGATAATTGCGAGAATTACCCGGACCCAATCGGAAAAACAGAGGGGGCCGAAACTGCCATGACGCGATGCCGTGATTAAAAGATAAGTATGAGTGCGCCAATAGATTAGCCGTCTGCAAGGTGGCGCGCCAAGATTTGGTGCGAAAAATTTCGGAAATAGTAGGCTTCACCAGGGCACGTACGGCGACTGAGCCCATCGCGATCGAATTTGTTCTGGTTTTGCAGTCCCTGTTGTGCCGACCTGTTGAACCGTTATCGAGGCCACCAAGTTGCCAACGGCCGCTGCTTCCAGATCGTTGGCACCTGCAAGGAGTGAGGCCACCATTCCGCTCGTAGCAGCATCTCCAGCACCGACAATGTCGATCGGTCCGGTTACGCCTACACCCGGTACTAGCTCGGGTTCCGATCCGGGCCGAGCTACCAGGATTCCACGTTCGCCCAACGTGCAAAACACCGTTCCGCCGGTACGGCGTCCCAAGTCCATCGTGGCTCGCGAAACTGCCGCATCGGATTGGGCCGACTCACCGCAAGCTCGAAGAATTTCAGTTCTGTTTCCTTTCAATACTCCGCACGAGAATTGCTTGAGATGCGCTCGGCTGTCCACGAAAATGAGTTTCTTAGGGTCTTGCCGTTGCAGTTCTGCCAGCAACCGTCGAATGTCTTCGTGGACAACTCCCCAATTGGGTTCGACGAATTGGTCCAAAACAATGAGCCCATCGCAACGACGAAACGCCGCAACTAAGAGTTCGCTTAGACGGAGCAAACTGGAGTTCGAGAGTGGACCTCGATTTTTAACATCCAATCGGTTGAGTTCGGTCCAAGTCCCATCAGCTATCTGCTTGAGTGGTTTCGTATAGGTCGGGGTCAGCCGGTCGGGGTCAGCTAAGATAAACGATGCGTCTACCGGCAAGTGGCGCAATCGCTGGAGCAAGTCATGACCGTGCCCATCGTCACCAATCACCGTCACCGGGACCAACCTTCCGACGCCCAGAGCGGCCAGATTATTCAGGACGGTGCCCAGCGCCCCAGGCGAATTTCTCACACGCGTAACTTGGTATGCTTCCAGCCCGGTTTCTACGGAGTGCTCGTTTACTCCTGGTTCGATTTCTAGATAACGGTCTAAAAATAAGTCGCCAACTAAGGCGATGGTGAGTTCAGGGTAACCATTCAAAAGTGATGCAAGCCGCTGTTCAGTGAGCATGAGCGTTCCGTTATGAATTTGGGATAGATAACCTCCCCCCACCGCCAACCTCGCGTCAATCATCCCAAAACTCGGTTGCGTCACACATAGGCTATTTTCGGAGGCTGGAACTATGGATGGAAGGGTAGTGTTCGTCCGACTCGTCGTGTCTCGGCAGCAAATTCATCGCGCTGGACCGATTACAGCGCACCAAGTTAGGATGGTCACGAAGTTTGGCTACCTTCATTTGCTCGGTTACCAGTGACCACTGCCCAGTGACATACGACAAATTAAATAAAAGGTTCGAAATGCGATACGTGGTTGTATCCCTCACATTCCTACTAGCAACGTGTGTCGGCAGTCGTGCTCAACCGGCAAGCCCACCGAACGAGGACGATTACTACCGGATCATCCAGTTGCCCGTTCCACCAAATATCGTTTTAGAGGCTGGCGGTTTAGAGATCATGCCGGGAAACGAATTGGCTATCGCTACGCGTCGCGGTGAAATCTATACGTTTGAAAAACCTTTTGCGGAGCCACCCCATCCTGGGAAATTCTCACTGTATGCGAGCGGGCTGCATGAAGTATTAGGCTTGTCGTACGCTAATGGTTGGCTGTATGCGACGCAACGAGGTGAACTAACCCGCTTACGGGACTCAGACGGCGATCAGCGAGCGGACGTGTTCGAAACGGTATGTGATGATTGGCATGTTAGCGGCGACTACCACGAATACGCTTTCGGTTCCCGCCCCGACCGCGAAGGTAACATTTGGATTGTGCTGTGCCTGACGGGATCGTTCAGCAGCAATGTGAATTGGCGTGGTTGGTGCGTGCGGGTTACTCCCTCCGGCCAGATGCTGCCGACGTGCAGCGGAATTCGCTCGCCGGGTGGCATCGGTTTCAATGCGTCAGGGGATGTTTTCTACACGGACAATCAGGGACCTTGGAATGGGTCGTGTACTCTCAAGCACTTGAAACCTGGTTCATTTCAAGGTCATCCGGACGGAAACAAATGGTATTCGCTAAATCATACGATTGGCGTTCGGCCGCCTGATCCTCAGAGTGGCAGCCGAATGATGATCGAAGCAAAGAAGATCCCCCAACTCGAGCCGCCAGCCGTGTACTTTCCCTATCAAAAAATGGGGCAATCGGCAGCGGGAATAGCCTGTGATGTGACCGCCGGTAAGTTTGGACCATTTGGTTCGCAGTTGTTCGTTGCGGATCAAGCCCACAGTACTGTGATGCGGGTATTCTTGGAGAAGATTAAAGGGCATTACCAAGGAGCGTGTTTCCCATTTCGACAGGGATTTGGCTCTGGCGCCCTATCGGTGTTGATGACTCCAGACGGTTCGCTGTTTGTCGGAGGCACAAATCGAGGCTGGGGCTCGCGAGGCACGAAGCCATTCTCGCTAGAAAGACTCGTATGGACAGGAAAAACACCGTTTGAAGTTCACGAGATGCGGGCAAAATCAAACGGTTTCGAACTGACCTTCACTAAACCTGTGGACTTGAAGTCGGCTCAGGATCCGAGCTCCTATCGCCTAGAAACCTACACTTATATATATCAGTCGACGTATGGCAGCCCGGAAGTCGACGGGACACGACCCGACATCGAACATATCGAAGTTGCACCAAATCGGCGTTCCGTGAGGTTAACCATCCGAGGGCTTCAGGAAGGGCACGTCCACGAACTAAACTTATCTGGTTTAAAATCGATTGATCAGGAGTTCCTTTTGCATAGTATTGCATACTACACGTTAAACTACATTCCCTAACGCCGACGAATTCGTGAACGTTCCGGCATTGGCTTGATGGAAGGACCTAAGATTGTCGGGGATTAAAGTCTTCGATTAATCCAACTCCAATTCGAGAGTCAGGTTGGGCAAACTGAGACGATTCATCGGACTAATATCCAAAACCGCAATGCTACGATTCAGGGCACATGGAATACGGTTCAGGGCACATGGAAATCGAATACGGAAAGTTCGGATCGTGGCCTGGAATTTCCTAGAGTGGATCGAGCTCGTTGTACGGACCACCACAGCGCTATGGTGCCGTCCTAACCAAGACAGCCGCCCTAGTTCGCCGCGTCTTAAAGGCAGCAGGCGCCGACCCGTAAGGTTCGAGAGATTGGAAGCCCGGTTGCCCTTGATTGCAGAGGGAACATTATTTAACGTTTCAGAATCTCTAAACGTAACCGGGTTGTTGGGCGATCTGGCTGCGACGATTGATTGGGGCGACGGAAATAGCACCACGACTACGGCAACGGTAGATCCGCCGGGCGGGGTACGAGTTCGCTTGGATTATTCGTTAGACACGGAGAATTTCTTTAACACGCCCCAAAAACGACAGTTGATGCAAAGTGCTGCCGATTTGGTCGTATCTCAGCTGAGCGACAGTTTGGATGCGATCGTCCCGAGTGGCATCAACCGCTGGTCCATCACCTTCTTTCATCCCGCTACCGGCAATAACCACACCGTTTCCAATCCAACCATCGCCGCGAACGAGCTACTCGTTTACGTCGGAGGTCGGGCGCTGCCGACTGGGTCAACAGGTCGAGGTGGATTTGGCGGATTTTCCGTAGAAGGGTCGCCGGCATTCGTACACACGGTTAGCTCTCGTGGTGAGCTCGGTGCCTTAACCTCGCCAGCCACGGACGTGGGTCCATGGGGTGGGGCAATATCCTTCAGCACGTCCAGTCGATTTCATTTCGGAGAAACCACCATAGGCTTGGACCAAAACGAAGTGGATTTTTTGTCGGTTGCCATCCACGAAATGACTCACTTGCTTGGATTTGGGACCGCTTCTTCATGGGAGCGATTAGTAAATCCGACCGCAGGGGACTTCCGGGGACCGAAGACCATCGCCGAGCATGATGGCGGCGGCCCCGTTGCATTGTCAGACGAACTCGACCATTGGAGCGATGAGTTAACTGACGGAGGGCAAGAAGCGGCGATGACGTCGTCGCTAGTGGATGGAACTCGAAAGTTTCCCACCGCATTGGATTTCGCCGCGCTGGATGACATTGGATGGGACAACCTGCGTCGACTGGCAAGTGTTTCCGCGTCGCATGTTTATGCTGACGATGGCGTATATCAAGGGCGCCTCCTGTTGAACGACTCGGTCGGCAGTCAAGCGGTTAAGACTTTCGTCGTCACTGTCACCAACGTTATTCCTACGCTGACCATTGTGAGTGACCAAAGAACTTTGGTGAATCAGGTGCTGACGCTCACCAATCTCGGTTCGATCGAGGATCCCGGATTTGCGAATGCCCGAGCTGTCCCGCCCACCAATGAGACATTCACGTATTCCATCAATTGGGGAGACGGAACTCCGCTGACGACGGGACCGGCCACAGTGGATCAGGTTGGTTCACCGGGGAAAATGACCAAGGCGTCTTTCGATGGAACTCATGCTTTTTCGCAGATCGGCACGTTCTCAGTGCTGGTATCGATTTCAGATGACAACAACGGCCTCGCTTCGAAACGTTTTGAAGTAGACGTAACTCAACCGCCGCAACTGACTATAGCGTTGGACACAGCCACGGTGCGGGAAAACATGGCACAATCCAGAAACGGCACAGTCAGCCGCGCCAACGCGGATTTAACTACTGCGGTTGTCGTGCAACTCAATAGCACGGACCCTTCCGAACTAACCGTCCCGGCGACCGTAACTATTCTCGCCGGACGAGCATCCGCCAACTTCCCGATCACTGCGGTCGACGACACGTTGCTTGACGGAACTCAGCCCGTGACGGTTCGTGCGACAGCGACTGGTTTTTTATCCCATGAGCAGAGTTTGTCGGTTCTCGATCACGAGTTCTTAAGCATCTCCATGATAAGAAATATTGTGGCCGAGAAAGGACCTCCGACTACGACCAAAGCCACTCTGACGCGCAGCAACACGGATCGATCACTCCCCTTATCTGTGACTTTGGTCAACAACGACGCGAGTGAGGTGAGCATCCCAGCGGTGGTGGTGATTCCAGCCAATGCGGCCAGCGTTACCTTCGTGATTTCCGCGCAAGAGGATGGAGTGTCCGACGGTACTCAGTCGTTGCTCATCTCGGCAATCAGTCCAGGCTACGAATCGGCGGAGGCGAGCGTCTTTGTCGTCGAACAGCCCTTTGCATGGCGAAACCCGATAAATCCTTTAGATGTGAACGGCGACTCTACTGTCTCGGCGATCGATGCGTTGTTATTGATCAACGATATCAATGATGCGGAATCTAGGAGTTTACCGACCCCTTCCTACGATTCCGCACCGCCTCCCTATCTCGACGTTTCTAATGATGCTCATATTTCATCGATTGACGTTTTAATACTGGTCAACTTTCTGAACGGCGAGGTTGCGAGCGAGGGAGAAGCCGGTTCCCAGTCCATCGCGAAGTTAGCCGGTATTCACGTCGTGGATCGATCTACACCGTTTGCAATAATATCGCCAATATTCGAAGCTTCGCAAAACTCGCCGGCGAAGATTAGACGGATTGGCTCGGTACGACCGATCCGCCTGATCATGAATTAAGCGTTACTACTTCAACTGATCGTTGAAAACCTTTTTAAATTTCTCGAGTTTGGGTGCGATGATCGCCCGACAATACGCTTGGTCTGGGTTGTTCTTGAAGTAGTTTTGGTGATAGGCCTCTGCCGGATAAAATTCGGAGACCTTTGTGATCTCCGTCACTATAGGAGCGCGAAACGCGCTCGAGACGTTCAACTTCGCCTTGAAATGCTCGGCAAGCTTCCGCTGCTCGTCAGAATGGTAAAAGATTGCGGATCGATACTGAGTGCCCTCGTCATTTCCTTGGCGATTCAAGGTAGTCGGATCGTGCGTTTTCCAGAAGATCTCTAACAGGTCCGAAAAGGAAACCACCTTGGGATCAAAGGTGACTTGCAGTACTTCGGCGTGCCCCGTGGTCCCATCGCAAACTTGTCGATAGGTGGGGTTTTTTACTTGTCCACCGGTGTACCCGGACACCACGGACTGAACTCCCTTAACTTGCTGAAATATAGCTTCGGTGCACCAGAAGCATCCCGATCCAAACGTCGCTTGTTCCGTGCCTTTACGCTCCTTCGCAGGCGGTGATTTCTCATTTTTGGATTTATCGGGCCGAGTATTTTCTGTTTGAGATCTGGCAACTTGGCTTGCATCGAAATGCAGTGCGGCGAAAACCAAGATGATGGTCGTAGATACTGCCAACGTTCGATTTCTCATGACGGACTCCGTGTGGCACGAGCTTTTAGCCTATTAGCTTACAATTCTTCGTATCTGAAATGATTCCTGCATATCGAATTCGCAATCGGGAACCTTGCGAGTACGATACTTCGATATTAACCGGGGGCCGAATCTATGAATAGTCGCAAGGTAGCGATCGTCACAGGCAGTGGGAAGCAACGTTTAGGCTGGCATGTCGCCCAAGCTCTGGCCGCGCGCGGCTATTCGATTGCCGTCCATTACAACCGATCTGCCTACGAGGCCCAACGAACCGTTGCCGATTTTCACGGTCGCGGAATTGATTCCATCAGCCTGCAAGCAGATTTGACGGACGATCGCGCCGCATGTGGCGTCGTGGAAAAAACCATCGCTCATTTCGGCCGCGTCGATGTGTTGGTGAATTGTGCGGCCATTTGGC
>JANNPR010000333.1:0-3352 GCA_031400345.1 Planctomycetota bacterium
CGCTCGTCGAGCGCCTCGTCGACCAGGCTCGACGGCGGCGGGATCGCGGCGTGGAGCTGCAGCTCGAACACCTCGTCGCCACCGCGATTTCGGCCAGTCGCATACTATTTGAGCGGTTCTGACTGCCCACGACGAGCACAACATCGACGTCGTGCAGAACGGCTTTCAACGATTCTTGCCGGTTCTGCGTGGCGTAGCAAATGTCTTCTTTTGGTGAGCCGACCGCTTGCGGAAAACGCTGCTTCAAGCGGTCGAGGATTTTGCTGGCCTCGTCGACGCTCAAAGTCGTTTGCGTCAGGTAGGCCACCTTGGCGGTGGCGGGAAGCTCGAGCCGATCGACTTCCTCGACGGATTGCACTAGCAGCATTTTTCCGGGAGCTTCACCCAGTACACCGATCACTTCGTCGTGACCTTCATGGCCTACCAGCACGATCGTGTAGCCTTGTTGCGCAAACCGCACCGCTTGCCAATGCACTTTCCGCACCAGCGGACAAGTGGCGTCGATCACTTGCAAAGAACGTTGTTGCGCGGCCTGTTGCACTTCCGGGGAGATGCCATGGGCGCTGTACATCAGCCTGGCGCCGTGCGGGACTTCATCTACGCGATCGACGAACACCACGCCTTGTTGCCGAAAGCGCTCGACGATGTGTTTGTTGTGGACGATCTCGTGATAGACGTAGAGCGGCGCGCCAAAGATCTTGAGCGCCGACTCCAAGGCGGTGACAGCCATGTTAACGCCCGCACAAAAGCCGCGTGGACGGGCCAGGATAATCTTCATAATTGCCTCGGAAGGATACTTTGTAGTTCGACGTTCGGGCTCGCGCATATGGCGGGAGGAAGTGATACCGTCGGTCCATCGGCGTGATCGCGGCGAACCGCAGCGAAGTCATCGGCGATTGCCAGGAAGGCCCGCACCACTTGCGGATCAAAATGGTTACCGGAGCCCTCGGCGATGATTTGCCGGGATTGTTCGTGACTCATGGCATCCTTATAGACACGCTTGGTGGTCAAAGCGTCGTACACATCGGCCACGGCTACGACGCGGGCACACAACGGAATGTCGTTCCCCTTCAATTGATCTGGATAACCGGTCCCATCGTAGCGCTCGTGGTGGTGAGCCACGATATCGCAGGCGAAACGCAGGAACTGAGCTTCCGGGTATTTCTCCAGTGCGGCTTCGAGCGTCTCCTTACCCAGCAGCGTATGCGTCTTCATCACCGTAAACTCTTCCGGCGTCAGTTTACCGGGCTTGAGTAGGATGCTGTCGGGAATGCCGACCTTGCCGATATCATGTAGCGGGCTTGTTTCGTAGATTAGCCGCACGAAGCCGTCGTCGATCTGGTCTGGAAAGGCTGAGTCGGCCATTAATTGCCGGGCCAGCATTTGGCTGTAGGAGCGGACTCGTTCCAGATGCTGGCCAGTCTCTTTATCGCGAGACTCGGCCAGTTTTGCCATCGCAAAGATCGCCATGTCGCGAGTTTCGAGCGACAATAACCGCTCGCCGATTCGCACTCGCAGTAGCAATTCGGCCGCGCGGAATGGCTTGACGATGAAGTCGTCGGCGCCGGACGATAGCCCCTCCACGATATCCGCCGTGTTGTGGTGCGCGGTGAGCATGATGAAGTAGATGTAATTCACGGACATCGCCCGCACTTTGCGGCACAACGTCAGTCCGTTCATCAGCGGCATATCCCAGTCGGAAATGATCAGCCGATGCACACCTTTCCGCATCCACTCCAAAGCCTCGTCACCGTTGCGCGCCTGGTCGACGCGGTGGCCCCCCTTGCGCAAGGCCATTTCCAGTAGGCCGAGTGCAATGTCATTGTCGTCGACGATGAGAATACGCATGCATACAGGTCCCGGAGAGGGTCAGTCGATTGAAAGTGCCTAGCAAACCCCAACCGCATTTCCGCGGTTTTGAGGCCTGAACACAAATACTTAGTTAGTGATTACTGATAGCGACTCGAGATCCGACGGGAGATACTGCAAAAAGAGATTCGCTTCTTGCTGCAACTCCAAAAGCTGCGCCGCGGTGTCGGCAAGTGGTTCGTGGCGCAGGGTCTGCTCCAAGCGGGAGGCCGCCTTATATAGCCGGTCTGCGCATAAATTCCCAGCGTTTCCTTTGAGCGTATGCAATGTGCTGAGTGCCGCCGATACATCGTTCGAAGCTTGTAAATAGTCACAAACATTTGCAATCGTGCCCGGCAAGCGGTCACGGAACAATCCGAGCAAGTCAAACGCCGCGGAAGCTTCTCCCATGCATCGTTCGACCAGGCCCGCGGGATCGAATACGGAACTGTGGTTAACGTCATTCCTGGCATCGCAAGCGCCATTTGAGCAGGTTAATGCAGTCATCGGAATTTTCTCAGAGTGCCGGAATGAATCTTGCCGCCACCGATCACAACAGAACTATAGGTCTCCAAAGAATCGTGTCAAACCGCAGCCAAAGCCGGCACGATTGTGCCTGTCTTAACGCTTGTGCAGCTCGTAAGTCATCTCCCGTTGGCCAGGAAACGAACCGGTGGATTTGATTCGCACAGGAAAAAAGGTAGGTCTACCTGGACAAACTTTTGCTTTTGCGCCGAGGACTCCCAGATGACTCATTCCCCGCAGCGTCGAATCTTCATCGTCGACGGCCAAGAGTACGTTCATCGGGACTACCGCAAGTACCAACTGCGGCTGTTAGGACGAGCTTTGCGCCGAGGAGCTATATGACGTTTTGCAATAAGCGACGAATTCTGATCATTGACGATCAGGAATCCATACATCAGGACTATCGCAAGATCATCGCGCCGCCGGCGATCGACAACGCCGACCTAGCGGCGGTGGAGGCTGAGCTCTTCGGCAACTTGGTCCCCAAACGAGATGAAGAACGGGATCTTTACGAAATCGACTCCGCCTTTCAAGGCGAGGAAGCGGTGACGCTGGTTCAGAAAGCGCTGACTGAAGGGCGACCTTACGCCATGGCGTTCGTCGACATTCGCATGCCGCCGGGGTGTGACGGAATCCAGACGATCCGTAAACTGTGGGAAATCGATCCCGACCTGCTGGTCGTCATCTGTTCCGCCTATTCCGATTACTGCTGGGAAGACATCGTGCGTGAGTTGGGCCGGAACGACCGATTTCTTATCCTCCGCAAGCCTTTTGAAAACATGGAAGTACGCCAGTGCGCGGCGGCCCTAACGGAACGTTGGGTCGTTGCCCGCACCGACGCTTTGACGGGACTCCTGAATCGACGTGCTTTCACAGATCATTTGCACCGTGAATGGGCACACTCGGTGCGCCAACAACATCAATTGTGCTGCGTGATGCTGGACATCGATTATTTTAAGACCATCAACGATCGGTTTGG
>JANNPR010000334.1:0-2979 GCA_031400345.1 Planctomycetota bacterium
CCTACGAAAAGACGGGCAAGAGTGCCCGTCCTACGACGGATCAAGCGTCGGATCGATCGTCACGTCCCCAACCTTCGGATTTTGCGATTAAACTCGCCTACCTTATCGCGTAAGCTGGCCACGTAAGCGGTGGCAGCCTGACCGTCATTTTCTCGCGGCGCCCAACTTGCGAACGAAGATTCGTCGCGTCGTAATGGCCCAGTGGTCGTCTCGAGAAATAAAAGGTAGGGGCTGTGTAGTAACAATGTGTGATAGATCGGTCGCCTTAGTCTTACGAAGCTGATTTGGTCCGTTCCCGCACCTAGTCCGACAACGGAAGCGATTTCCCCGTCCTCACGAAACAGCACCAAGTCGGCCGCGCCGGAAATCCAGTGGAGTGACTCCGGCTTGTAATGCCTGTGCGGTTGGATGTAGCAATCGATGCACAGACAAATCAGCATCTCGTGTAACGTATCTAACTCGTTCGTATGGGCGCAGATTCTGGACCTGCGACGAGGTGATGCCTGAGCCAATTCGATGAGACGTTGTAGGTCGAGTTGGCGAATCTGTACGACATCATCATTCGAGTACAGCACTCCATCAGCAACTTCATCGAATTGAGACGAGTTCATAAGCGGGTTTCAACGGCTAGAGGACTTCGTGGGAAAATCGAAATAAAACGGCCTCCTTGAGTCAAGAATTGCCCGTTGCGTTCCAACACCCTTGGCTCACTTTCCGGAGCGACGGCCAGCAAGCATATCTTCACTCCTCGTTCCGCAAGGGTCTTGCTGGGCTGAATCGGTAATTTCGACCCTGGCATGAACTTGCCTATCTTCATAGGGGAGTCATCCACCACAAACGACACGAGATCTCCGACCCCAAGTATATTGAGAAAGGTTATTGCCAGATGCCCGGCACCGAACATCGCTACTTGGCCATACTTGGATCGGTACTCAGTTAATCGGTCCGACCACAGTTGCCGTGTTGCTTGGAAACCCGCTACGAACGACTGCCACTTCTGCTCATCTTGCTCCCAGACTTCCGATAATCGTTCTACCTCTGTTTCTCGATGGGATGCCACGATTACCAAGCAGTCTTCGAGAGTGTACGGATATACCCCGTAGTGCTCGATCGTCCAGCCCGACCGAATAACGGTGCGTTGAAATGTCGTCGGCGTGAAGTAAAAGGCGTGTTCTTCCCAAGCTGCGCTGTAGTCCAGAAACTCGAATGCCGACGAACAGTCCGGCACTTCCAACAGTAATCTGCCCTGGGGAGCAAGGGCTGCGGATGCGCGTCGCAGTAATTCTTGCGGATAGGGCACGTGTTCCAGGATATGCCGAGCTACGATCAAGTCTGGCGGACCACAACGTGTAATGAAATCGTTGAGTCCTCTAGCTGTAAGATGCGATTGCAGCGTTTCGATTCCCGCTGACGGGCTAGTAATTCCCAGATCTTTTTCCGGGCACACGATGGCCCACGAGCTCGCCCAGCGGTTGGCCAGCCGCTTGACTAGCGACTCATCTTTGTAGGTAATTCCGCAGATTCGCTGGACTGGCAGGGGCGGTTCCGGCAAGCCATTGGCGAGGTGATCGAGGTGCCCCTCGGGCTCGTTATATTGCAAAGGTTCGCGTGGTTGAAGGTTGGTGGGCGGTACCAAATCGATCAGCTGAACAAGCGAGCAGCTCCGGCATTGGGCCATTCTCAATGATGCCCGGAACTCATTTTCAGTAGGTGTCGTCAAATAGCCGTTACAGAGCGGCTGCGCGCCAAAGTCGACTCTGTGGATTAGGGTTCCGCCGCACGATCTACAAGCATCGCCGTTCATCTATCCTCCTTGCCCAGAATACCGAATTGACCGATAGCAGAGTCACTTCTAATTTGGGAACATGGGCAAAACAGGAAGGCCTGACCGCCGTTTTGTTGCAACGACTGTTAGGCCAACTATAATCGCTAGAATTGCCGGAAATAAATGGACTTACGTTGTTTACGTCGTGTGATAACCATTTCACAGTCGACCGGATGATCGTTTTGCGATCATTACGGGGGCTCTTTTCGTTCGCCAGTCAAGCGTTATAAGCAAACGACTACATAGGATCGAGGGGTTGGTTCATGACCATCCGACGCTCTAGTATTTCAAGTAACCCGATCGGAAAAGCTGAGAAATCGCGTCGCAAGCTTAACCGAGAACTTCAACAGCGGCGGATGTTTTTGGAAAACCTGGAAGACCGACGGCTCATGGCGGTGGGACCGCAGCTGATCGGTATCCAGCCCAATAATGACGCACTGCTACCGCGAGACCGAACAGACATTCGGAACGTCGCGCCGTTGGAACTAATCTTCCGCTTCGACGAGAATCAACGTTTCAACGCCAACCAGCTTGGTGGGATACAGATTACTCGTAGCGGCGGAGACCGTACATTCGCACCCGCGAAAGTATCGTCGTTTTTCAATACCAGCACGTCGAACCCGGCCGAGATAACCTTTGAAGCTCGGCAATTGGGTACTGACGGCAACAACATTTCGCTGTCATTCACAAAGAGCAACCTTGGCCCAGGTGCCCAGCCGATCATCACGGTTTCCGGCAGCACGATCAATGTGCGACTGAACAACACGACTGGAAGTCAAACTACGGCAAAGGGCCTGGTCGACGCCGTCAATGCTCACGTGGATGCCAGCCGGCTAGTACGTGGTCGGGTAACCGCCGGTGATCCCAATCGTGATATCACCACCCCGGCAATTAACTATTCGCCGTTGCGATTGAGTGGTGCAAACGACATTGTGGTTAAGCCCGGGTTCATCGGACCGGGAGACGCGCCGAACGAAAATGAGATTGTCGTGCGATTTGCTGAGGCATTGCCCGACGACTTATATCACATTGATGTTTATGGCGAACATCCACAGTTGGCATTACGCAACACCAATAATGCTCCCTTTGGCGATATTGAAGGTGACGGAACCGGCCGGGATTTTCGACAGGAATTCGAACTCGACCTAGGTCCG
>JANNPR010001103.1:0-5638 GCA_031400345.1 Planctomycetota bacterium
GATACAAATGCCGATTTCTCCGCGCCGCAGTTCCGGCAAAGTGCAGACGCCTAAGCCGCGATCGATCTTGTCCTTCATTCGCGACTCACGGTTACGGACTTCGGCCAGCGGCCGCGTCAAATCACGATTCCACTCCATCGCATTCATCGACAAATCGAGATGGCCGTCGAAGAGCAACATAGGGTTTAGAGGTCAGGGTCTAAAGTCAATCCATCGCAGAGTTTCTTCCCCGGTCCATAGATAGAAAGCATGTTGCGTCCTTGGAATTGTTACTTCGCCGACGAAAGCCTTTTGGCGACTTCGTTCCAGTTCACAACGTTCCAAAACGCGGTGATGTAATCCGGCCGACGGTTCTGATAATTCAAATAGTAAGCGTGTTCCCAGACGTCGAGGCCCAGTAGCGGTGTCCCAGAGATTCCTGCAACGGCGTCGCCCATCAGAGGACTATCTTGGTTGGCCGTCGATCCGATGGAAAGCTTTCCTTGTTTTGCGACGAGCCATGCCCATCCGCTCCCGAAGCGGCCCACTGCTGCTTTGCTAAATTCCTCTTTGAATTTTTCCAAAGTCCCCCAGGCCGCATTCATGGCGGCAGCCAATTCACCGGTTGGCGACCCTCCGGCGCCGGGACCCATAATGGTCCAAAAAAAACTATGGTTTGCATGCCCCCCGCCGTTGTTCCGAACTACCCCCCGTTTGTCCTCGGGAACCGCTGACAGGTTTGCAATCAACTCTTCGACCGATTTCTTCTCGAGGTCGTTTCCGGCCAACGCATTATTGACGTTGTTAATGTAGGTCTGATGGTGTTTGGTATGGTGAATCTCCATGGTCCGCGCATCGATGTGCGGTTCCAAGGCGTTATAAGCGTAGGGCAGAGCAGGCAGCGTATATGCCATTAGAAGCTCCTAGTAGATGGAGGGATTTGTTGGGAAGGAGGCCTCGGGCAGCATACCGCAGGCGCCTGAGGGTGACAAGAAGGGTCAAGAATCCCGGTTTTCTCCGTTGCAAATAGTCGTTATTTTGTTCGAGCACCCATGGTCATGGTCGAAAATCAATTGTTCGTGGAGATGCCGATGAAACCGGTTACTTGGCGAGGCGTTTTCCCGGCCGCGATTACCCACTTCAAGTCCGATCAGACACTCGACTTGGAATCTACCATGCGGCATGTAGACGCCATGTTGGGGGCCGGAATCCACGGCCTGATCATGTTGGGAACGGTGGGTGAGAATTGTTCCTTGGAATACGCGGAAAAAATGGAGGTGTTGCAAAGGACCGTCGAACACGTTCGGGGACGAGTTCCCGTGCTCAGTGGCGTAGCGGAATGCTCGACAAATTTAGCATGCCGTTTTGCCGGGGATGCTCTGCGTGCGGGCGCCGATGGATTAATGGTGCTTCCCGCAATGGTCTACAAATCCGATGGCCGAGAAGCCATGGCTCATTTTCGAGCTGTCGCGAAAGCCTCGGACCTTCCCATCATGGTTTACAACAACCCGGTTTCCTACGGAGTTGACGTTTCACCAGAAATGTTTAGCGACCTTGCCGATGAGCCCCACATTGTTGCCATTAAGGAGTCATCGGAAAACGTGCGTCGCATTACGGATTTATACAACGTTTGTGGCGAGCGGTATCTCATATTCTCTGGTGTTGATGATCTTGTGTTAGAGAGCATTCTGCTAGGGGCCGTGGGCTGGGTTTCGGGATTGGTGAATGCCTTTCCAAAAGAAAATCGTTTATTGTGGGATCTGGCTACATCCGGGCGCTGGGAAGAGGCACTGAAAATCTACCGATGGTACATGCCGCTGTTGCACTTAGACACTCACGTTAAGCTGGTGCAGTACATCAAACTCACCGCTGCTGAATGCGGCTATGGAAGCGAGGTCACGCGCGCACCGCGTCTTCCGCTCGAAGGTGAAGAGCGTCAACGGATTTTGAAAACCATACGGCACGGAATTGCCACTCGGCCAACGGTATCGGATCCCAGCAAATGGAATCGATGAATCGTTCGTCGCCAGCCCGCATCCAGGTTATCGACACGCATACGGGCGGCGAGCCAACTCGAGTGGTGCACGGCGGGGGTCCCCCAGTGGGATTCGGATCCATTGTTCATCGGCGAGACGTTTTTTCTAAGCGATTCGATCGTTTTCGTTCGGCGGTGGTCAACGAACCTCGGGGATCCGATGTCATGGTCGGTGCCCTGCTTGTCCCGCCCCAAGATCCAAAATGCGTGGCCGGAGTGATTTTCTTCAACAACATTGGCTACCTGGGAATGTGCGGCCATGGCATGATGGGCGTGACAGTCGCACTTGCGCACCTGAATCGTATTTCGGCCGGAGACTATCTTTTCGAGACACCGGTCGGCATCGTCAAGGCGGGCTTCGACGGGAATAGTAGCGTCTCTGTCGAAAATGTTGCCGCTGAAAGAACTCAAGCCAATGTCATCGTAGATGTGCCTGGGTACGGCAAAGTCACCGGCGATGTGGCTTGGGGCGGCAATTGGTTCTTTTTGGTAGCTACCCAACGCCGCGACCTCACGATCGACAACGCTGAACAACTCACACAATTCTGCTGGTCGATCCGCAAAACCTTGAAACGAAATGGAATCACGGGACATGACGGCGTCGAAATAGATCATGTAGAACTGTTCGGTCCGGCCTGTAACTCGAATAACCACAGCCGCAATTTCGTGCTGTGTCCCGGGGCAGCTTACGATCGTTCGCCTTGCGGGACGGGGACGTCCGCGAAATTGGCATGTTTAGCCGCCGACGGTCTCCTTCAGCCTGAAGCTATCTGGCGGCAAGAGGGAATAGTGGGAAGCGTATTCGAAGGATCGTACCGCACCGAAAAAAATCGCCTTATTCCAACCATTCGAGGAACTGCGTATGTAAACGCCGAGACGTCGATGCTAGTCCACCCTAACGATCCGTTCGCCTGGGGCATTAGCGGTAGGCAGTAGGCAATGAAATCCGGGTAGAGTATAGAAGCGACAAACCGCAACCGTAATGTGAATTCAGCAGTACCTTAAAGTGCAAAGTGCAAAGTGCAAAATAAAAAATGACAAGTGACCAATGACAAAAGCGAATTGAAGATGGCCATCGATCGAAAGAGCAAATTCGGTCAGGTTTTGGACTTCGCTGAAAAGCAAGTTGCGAACCTGGTCGAACAGAATCCAGGTTTTTTCCCGATCTACACAGTGAATGGTCGCTGGCGACATTCTGGCGAACTGTGGACCGATTGGACCGGCGGATTCCTGGCGGGAATGATGTGGCAGTTTCACCGGCGGACAGGCAATGCAACATGGCGCCAACATGCGGAAGACTACTCCCGTCTCCTTGAGCACCGGCAGCATGATCGCAACGTACACGATTTGGGGTTCATTTTTTTGAACACGTACTTACCGTGGTATCAATCGACCGGTGACGCATCGCTACGCGATGTGTTGGTTCAGGGGGGACGTACATTGGCGATGCGATTTCAGGAAAAAGGTCAGTATTTGTGCAGCTTTGTCGCTCCCGAATCCCTTTTCATCGATATCATGATGAACGTGCCCATCATTTTTTACGCCGCCAACGAAAGCGGCGACGCCGAGTTGCGTCGCGTGGCTACTGCGCATTGCAGAACGACTCGCGACACGATCGTTCGGCCGGACGGATCAACGGCGCACGAGGGTATTTTTGATACCTCGACTGGAAAATTCCTGCGTCAGTCGACTCATCAAGGTCTTCGTCCGAATAGTAGTTGGGCACGTGGTTTGGCTTGGTCACTTTACGGATACAGCAAGGTCTATGGCTTGACCGGATCTCCCGAATTTTTAGAAGTTGCCGAGCTCAATGCAGATTATTGGCTTGATAATTTACCATCGGACAAGGTCCCGTATTGGGACTTTCAAGTGGACCTCAAGCAGGCTCTTCCGTGGGGCCCACAGAAGGACAGTTCGGCGGGGGCCATTGCCGCCAGCGGCTTGCTTGACCTAGCTCGCCAAACGAAATCGACTGAACGGGCAGAGAACTATCGAGCTACTGCGTTGGCCATGCTGGATGCGCTAATTGACCCTGTTTATTTGGCGACGCATTCGCCCGGTTGGGAAGGAATTTTGAAACACGGCGTATATCACACGGCAAAAAACCTGGGTGTCGATGAGTCGGTTATGTGGGGCGAGTACTTTTTCGTTGAGGGCTTGACGAAAATAGCATGTGAAGCCGAATAAGGAACGATACACTAACCCGAAGCGTAATCGAGGTTCGACCGAAAAATCGTCCGATCGGCGGCATTCCTCACTTGCGCGTCGGGTTAGTTTCGCGTTAGTATGAGGAATACCAGGTGGAATTGCCACGCAATCCAACACGCAGAGTCCGCATCGGTACGATATCGATTGGCGATCACCAGCCGATAGCCGTTCAAAGCATGACGGCGACCCATACGCAGGACATCGACGCCACGGTTCAGCAAGTCAATGCGCTCGAAGCAAGTGGTGCCGACGTGGTACGAATTGCCGTCGATAGCAACAAGGACGCCATTGCCCTAGCCGAGATTCGCCGGCAGACGAAAGCAAACCTTTCCGTGGATTTGCAAGAGCATTATCGGCTGGCGGAGTTGGTCGCTCCGCACGTCGACAAAGTTCGTTACAACCCAGGCCATCTGTACCATCATGAACGCGAGAAGCCGTGGCACGAAAAAGTACGCTATTTGGCCGGAGTTGCGGCTGACAACGACTGCGCGATTCGGGTGGGAATCAATTGCGGCAGCGTGGATCCAGCCAAAACGGAGAAGTACGACCCCGATGACTCGCTAACCCCCATGTTGGAGAGTGCCTATGACCATTGTGAATTTCTGGACTCTATCGGGTTCACGCGCTACTGTGTGTCGCTTAAGGATTCTGATTCGCGAAACGTGATCGATGTAAATCGCCGCTTCGCGGAAAAGCGTCCGGACATTCCATTGCATCTGGGCGTTACCGAAGCGGGAATGCCTCCGGATGGCATCATCAAGACCCGGATTGCCGTCGAGCAGCTGATCAGTCGGGGAATTGGTGACACGATTCGCGTGTCTCTGACCGTCCCGAATTCGCGTAAGGCCGAAGAGATCGCTGCGGGACGTCAGATTCTCGCCGACATTGCGGCCGGGAGAGTTCGATCGGTCGTCGATTATGGCTTGAAAACGTTGAACATCATCTCCTGCCCGAGCTGCTCGCGCGTCGAGAACGAGGCGTTTATTGATTTAGCCCAACGAGTTAAAGAAATGACCGCATATGCTCAAAATCATTCGCTAACGATCGCGGTGATGGGGTGTCGAGTAAACGGTCCTGGAGAGACTGACGATGCAGACCTGGGACTGTGGTGTGGTCCCAACTTCGTCCATCTGAAACGAGGTCCGGAAGAACTCGGTGCATATCCCTATGACAGAATCCTAGATCGTCTTAAAGAAGAACTCGACGTGTTAATCGCTGCGAGGCCGTCGGTAGTCGGCAGTCGGCAGTCGGCTGGGAAACGCGGGTAAATCAAAGGCGATAAACTGCGAGGATTTAGTGGCATGCGAGGAGCGATGGATCTAGTCTTTACTGCCGACTGCCGACTGCCGACTGCCGACTGCCGACTGCCGACTGCCGACTGCCGACTGCCGACTGCCGACTGGTCTACGAGGCACG
>JANNPR010000361.1:0-1941 GCA_031400345.1 Planctomycetota bacterium
TCGACATCGACATCGACATCGACATCGATACCCTCCACATCAACATCGCAGATATCGTTAATGTCCCCGATGCCAACAGAAACGTCCAGCGATGTTATCTGCTTCAACGCTGAAGTTTCCCCCAGTTGTAGTCCCCCAACCGGCTCCTTCTTCCAGTCACCGTGGCTGAATTTGAAATCGGATTAGTTAAAGTAAAGCATCTACCCAGATCCGCCCGCTTGCCGCTGATCCATTTCGATGATAGGAACGTTTTTCGCAGAGTGTGCACATAGTCACGAACTCCTTTACTGGACAAAGTGACATGGGATCGAAGAGCGTGAAAACTCAGGTTTGACAGACAAGCTTGCCGATTTCAAGCGTCGACTGGTCGACACGGTCATGATTAAAGATGCCAAGTTGTAAGATGCGATTCGCGCGGCCACTAAATAGCTAAGCCACTTGAAGCGATTCTTTCAAAATGCCGCCCCGGAACTGGCAAACCGTTCGATGGTCTGGTGGTCGAAAAGGACTGCTGTCGCTGGTCGACCAAACACGCTTACCCGGCGAGCTCCAGGAAATAACCTGTCCTTCCGTTGAGTCGGTTTGGGACGCGATCAAGCAGCTTCGAGTGCGCGGCGCTCCAGCGATCGGTATCACAGCCGCGTACGGCGTGGTGGTGGGTTTACAGCCCTTTGTCGATCAGAACGAAACGTCGTTCTTCGAACGTTTAACTATCGTCTGCGACTATTTGGCCAGCAGCCGGCCCACGGCAGTAAATCTATTCTGGGCAATCGACCGTATGAAACGCCGCGCAGGGGATCTGCGAGGCAAAAAGAGCTTAGTCAGCATCCACGAGGCACTATTGTCCGAGGCACAAGCCATACACGACGAAGATCGCAGCATGTGCCATGCGATTGGGCGTAATGGCGCCGAGTTACTCACGGATGGAATGTCGGTTCTCACACACTGCAATGCGGGTGGCCTAGCCACAGCGGAATATGGCACAGCCCTGGCCGTCATATTTACCGCACACGAACAAGGCCGGCGGTTGCACGTTTTTGTAGATGAAACCCGCCCGCTACTTCAAGGCGCGAGGCTAACTGCCTGGGAATTAATGGAACAGGGAATTCCCTGCACGCTAATTTGTGATTCCATGGCCGCTCAGGTGATGCGAGAAGGGCGGGTGAAGGCTGTAATCACGGGCGCCGATCGCATCGCTGGAAACGGTGATACGGCGAACAAAATCGGCACCTATGGTCTCGCCGTGCTAGCTCGCGCTCACAACATCCCGTTTTATGTGGCCGCACCCAGTAGCACCTTCGATCGGACGATCGCGTCCGGGGACCACATCGTCATCGAACAGCGAGCGGCCACAGAAATTTCCCATTGGTCGGGTCAAGCGATCGCACCAGCCGGAATTTCGATATACAACCCGGCATTCGACGTTACACCCGCTGGGCTAATCTCGGCCATTGTCACGGAGAAGGGCATCGTATCCCCGGTCACGGCAGAGACTGTGCGAAGCTTGTTGAATTAGACCAACAGCTTTTCCACAACTTGACCGGATACATCGGTCAGACGCATGTCGCGGCCCTGGTAGCGATATGTCAATCGCAAATGATCCAAGCCCAACAAGTGCAAGAGAGTAGCGTGGAGGTCGTGTACGTGGATCTGATCTTCCACCCCGTAGTAACCGATCTCGTCGGTTTTACCCAGCACGATTCCCGGTTTGATCCCACCGCCGGCAATCCACATCGTAAACGCTTCGATGTGATGGTCACGTCCCATCAAATCCCGCGGCTCACCCTGCGGTGTCCGGCCGAATTCACCACCCCAGATTACCAGTGTTTCATCGAGCAGCCCGTGCCGTTTCAGATCCTTAACGAGTGCCGCGGCAGGCCGATCGGTTTCGCCGCAAATCTTATCGAGCGACTCGCCTAATTCCGTTCCCTTGTTGCCGTG
>JANNPR010000410.1:0-3037 GCA_031400345.1 Planctomycetota bacterium
TTCCAGAAAGAGAGCAAGCAATTCGAGCTGCGATCTAGCCACGAGAAATGTGTTTCCGCACGCCTTGGCAAGGGCCACCGACCGTCCGAGAAGCTCCGAACTACGCGAAAACTTTCCCCGCTCGAAACTCGATCTGCCCAAGACGTAGGTCAGTCTAGCGGCCCACTCCGGGCCCAAAGCCGGTGACCGCAGCAGTTCGGTGGCGAGCGTGGCAGCCGCTGCGGTGCAACCTGTGTAATGAAGCAGTTCTGCGCGAATGGTACCGAATCGGAGAGGATCGATGGGCTGCAACACCTTGGCGTTCGCTTCCAGTAAAGACAGGCTCTTACTGAACTCGCCTAGCCTGACGCCATTTTCGATCGCCCCGAAGCGCCCGAGATACATTAGTGAATCGCTTCCGGTGGCAAAGGCTTATGGCTGTCGCCTCTAGTGATGTGAGTCTGACCGATACGTTGGCGGGCGGCGGCGATCAAGAACTCTACGGACGTGCCATCCTCAGGCATTGCCGCCACAGCGACCGAAACCCCGACGCGAATGGACGCAGCATCATCGCACGAGGGCGACTCAACCGATTGACGAATCCGCGCAGCGATGCCGGCAGCCAGAATTCGATCGGCTTGGAACTGAACTACGACAAACCCATCGCTGTCGTATCGAAACAGTAGGTCAGCTGGTCTGATGTGTTGTCTAGCACCAGACACAACGTAGTTTAACGCACGATCTCCTGCATCGCGACCGTGCGAATCGTTGATCTCCTTGAGGCCGTTGACATCGATATAGATCAAGGACATCGAAGACTCGGCGCCGCTGTGACAACGAGCAAACGACAGCAGTTGCTCAAGGTTCGGCAGCCCCGTCAGCTGGTCCCGGAACGTGATTTGTCGCGTGCGTTCGAAGGAGAGAGACTGCTGGAGAACTGGTGCCACCTGACGCGCCACTACTTCGATGACCCGCTGGTGGTCCTCGGAGAATGCATCACGGCCGGTCGAATACAGCGACAATACGCCTACGAGTGTGTCGTGAACGAGCAACGGCGTACTGAGACAGCTTCGGGGACGGGGAGCCATCGCTCTGGCGGATTCGCTCAAATCGAGCACAGGATCGGAGTTCCGTATGGTCTGTCGATTTGCACCTACCCAACCAGACAATCGCTGGCCCAGAGGGATGCGCAAGCCCGTCACCAACGCTGCATGCTCACCGGAGGCGTAAGAAGCCACCAATTCATCGGCGTCAACATCGTACACGTAGAACATAGACAGCGAAGACGGCACGATCCTTCGCAGATGCTTGACTATCACGTCGCACACTTTAGAGAGCCTCATCCGCCCCGCTAGACCACGAGCCAGATCAAACAACGCCAGCATTTCTTCGCCACTGGTGGTTATGTCCTCAAGTCGGCTCGATCCAACAAAAGGGGGCGGCGACCCTGGTAGAGCAGACTTGGTTATTGCGGAGAAACTCGATTGCACCGGCTCGGTATGCGGAGCTAGTCCACCCTCAGCGTGAACGGCGACAAACGTATCAACGACTAATGGGTCATACATCTGAGCTCGACGATCAACCAAAATCTTAATCGCATCCTTGTCCGACAAACGGGGCCGATAGGGGCGGTCTGACGTCAATGCATCGAAACAGTCAACGACGGAAAGGATCCTTGCGCCGATTGGGATATCAGCTCCCGCAATTCCATCAGGATACCCAGTTCCATCCCAACTCTCGTGATGGTGACGAACGATCGGAACCACCGGATACGGAAAAGCAATAGCCGAAAGAATGTCTGCGCCAACGCTGGCATGCAGTTTCATCTTCTCGAACTCCGCGGGCGTTAGAGGCCCCGGTTTGTTCAAGATGTACTCAGGAACTGCCAGTTTCCCCATGTCGTGCAGCAGTGCCGCCGCCTCGATCGCGCGGATCTGAACGTCCTCGCGAACCCCCATCGCGCGTGCTAGTCGGACGGCATGACTTTGGACACGACGAATATGCCCGTGAGTTATCTGGTCCTTGGCGTCGATCGCCATGGCAAGCGTTTCGATGGTTGAAAGATACAGCCGATTCAGTTCGCCCAGATGCCGGTTCGCGTCGTCTACTCGGCCCATCGCCGTCTTGAAAGTCAGGTAAGAGATCAATAAGAGGGGAAGCAGAACACCCACGACCCTCGCGAACTCAGGTTTTTCTGGCTGCAGATAAGGAAGCAGAAGAGCGGCAACTGATGCGCCGCTGAAATAATTCAGCGACAGCCATAGGAAGTTGCGCCTCCAAACGCCAAAGGCCGACACGCGCTTTTCAAATGCGACAGCCCACGCAATGAAGGCGCTATTGAGGACGAAGTACAGCACGGCAAGAGCGACCAACGGTCCCAGCAACGGAAGAATGGGCCGCGGGGCATTAGATAAAGGCTGTACCTGGGCCAGTAGGAAGAATGCGTGAGAAGCGCACCAAATAGCCACTGACGGCGCGGCCATGTTGAATAGCACGCGCGAAGGACGGCGCGGACGCTCGCCCTGCCATAACGAGATTATCAAGCTATCCAAGACCACAATCATCGTGGCGGCCGCAGGGCCGAAGAGCAGAACTGCGGCGAACACGAACGTCTCAGATACCGAGAGTCGGGCGGGAATCGTCGGGATTCGAATCGTAAATGAGCCGCTCAGCAGCGTCAGGCCTGCGAGGAGCGACCAATGATAGCTAACGGGGCTCAGATGAAGCGTGTATAACGAGTGCAGCACGGTCGCTATGCCGGCCGCGATCACAGCCCAGACATACAGCTTCGCCGGTCTTGTCAGCCGATTGTCGTTGGTCATGTGTTTTGGCCTCGGCGCGCCAGCTTTCCTAGTCTTAGCTTTTCGAGCTAATCTAGCTAGTCTCCCCAAACGATAAGGCGGCTCATTCGTCTATTCTCCTTTTGTTCTAATGTTGGCTGCAAGGTCGTATTTCTCAATCGCCCCACACGATGGTCCAACCCCAAACGATCGTGTCACCCCAAACGATCGTGTCACCCCAGACGATCGTGTCGCCCCAGACGATCGTGTCGCCCCAG
>JANNPR010000413.1:0-3754 GCA_031400345.1 Planctomycetota bacterium
ATGCCCACACTGCGGGCAGGCCACACGGAAACCGAATTGTTCCAACAATTCTTGGACGCGAGTCGTGAAGGCGTGATTGCTGGCGAGTGAACCAAAATTCCACCCAGAAAAGGTCGCTAGGCGCTGCTCGAGAGTCATGCGAATGGTCGCTTGCACGGCAAACGCTGCGTCGGCGGCCGCCGTAAGCTGATCCAGGGCGGGGGGCAAAGGCGCCGATTTCTTCAACAACCGGAGTTCGATTCCGCGGCAAAGGAAACCGAGTAAATGGTCGAGCCAGAGCTGGTAACGGTTTCGTTCCGCAGCGGTGCGTCCGCGGGCCGGAGTCGGTCCCAGAAACAATTCGACCACGGCGATTCGCTCACCATGATGATCGACCGGACCGAGGACGATGAAGGAATCGGTCGGGTTGCTGACGTTCGTCCGTTTTTCTGGCGTCCGTTTTTCTGGCGTCTGTTTTTCTGGCGTCGAGAACGGTTTGACTAAAAATGATTTCGACTTGGACAAGGCGAATTGTAAGAGCCGATCATGAGGCTCGGCAAATTCATCGTTCAACCCCAGCTGATCGAAGCCGATGCGAACTTTGGCTAAGAGCAGGGGTGCGTCGGGCGTTCGAAACCAAATCGCACCCGCTGTGGCGGCGTAAAGTTGCACCAAGTGCCGCAAGTATTCGTCCAGGAATTCCTGCAAATCAATGTCGGCTTTGGGCAACTGGTTTAGAGCGCGATAGTGAGCACGGAACTCCGCCCGCTGGCTGCTCCCGACTCGTGAGATCAGTTCTGCAAAGAGAGTCGATGTGGTCATGCGTTACGCTGCCGCTGTTATCGGCTTTCGCCCCTGGAGGACGGCCTTCCAATGCCGTCCACTGCCGGTGTGTGCAAATTAGCGACGGCCTTGGAAAGCCATCCTACGACTTTTACATTTGAAACCGAGCCTAGGTTGCCTCTCGTTCGTTGTACTTCGACGGGCTTCAATCGCCCCAGGTTTCGACCGCGGTTTCGAATCTCGCGGTTTCGAATCTTGCGGCCATCACGAGCGCTCGCAGGTCGCGATCTTGAAGCTTCATCATTTCATCCGCACTGTGGCATTGATCCCAAGTGGGTGGAGCACAGACGGCCGAATCCCGAGACCGCTGCAGCGTGTGCTCATCCACGAATTGCAACAAAGTGTACACCGAGTGGCTGAATTGCCAGTTTGTCGATGTGTCAACTTCAATCAGAGATTCGGAGTTATATTGAACAACGCATTCCACTCGCTCGTGCGTGGCTTCATCGAGGGGAGCAATCGCAATTAATAACGCGGCGGGCGTGGCTTTGGTTTCCAGCCTTTCAAACGCCAAGGTTCGTTTCTGCGATCTATTTCTCATAGGAATGCTCGCTGGAGTTGGGAATTCTCTCCCATCTTATCTCTCCTTCGGGAAATCGTCGAGCGATTCGGGAAGCACATTCTTGACTGTTGTAGGGTTTATACATAAAGTATGAACGTGTTTCCCGCTGGGACAAGTCGGCGGCCCTAAAAATTTATTCGCAGGCCTGCCGCAATGACCGTTACAACCGGTGAGTTCTTGCAGGAATTCTCTACATTTTTCTCGATCGCGGTCGCGGACACATTGAGGTGTAGGCCTCGATATTTAGAGTGGAACGCAGTTGGTGCGTAGAGCGTCTGAAGTGTCGATCGCCACCCTTCACAAAGATTCACAAGACCATGTCGGCTCAAGAATCCCGCCCCACACAAGAATCGATTGAACAGACAAAGCAACAGATTCGCACGCTGGTAGCCGAGATCTCTCAGCTGTCCAAAAGCGAAATTGGTCCCGAGGAATATTACGCGGCGTTTCTCCAGCGGATTGTTTCGGCGCTGGCCGCGGTGGGCGGGGCCGTGTGGATGGCTGCCGAGGGGCGCCGTTTGCAACTGACCTATCAAATCAACCTTAGCCAAGGGCTCCTGGACAACGCCTCCGACGAGGCGACGAAGCATTTCCGCTTGCTCGACCAAGTCATGAGCAGTGATGAGGGCATTCTAGTACCCCCACTTTCAGGGGCTTCGGATGAGCGGGGGGGATCGAATCCGACGCGCTTCCTGCTCGTTTTATGCCCTTTGCGCAGCGACGGGCAGGTAGAAGGAATCGTCGAGATATTCCAACGTGGCGATTCGCCGCCAGCCACCCAGCGGGGCTATCTCCGCTTTCTGCAACAGATGTGCGAGCTAGCCGGTGAATGGCTGAAAACACAAAAACTGCGGCAGTTCAGCGACCGGCATTCTTTGTGGGCTCATGCGGATCAGTTCTCGCGGATTGTGCACGAAAGCCTCGATCTGCGCGAAACTGCGTATGCGGTCGCCAATGAAGGCCGCCGCCTGATTGGTTGTGACCGAGTCTGCGTCGCGATCAAAAAGGGGCGCAAATGCCGCATTGAAGCGATCAGCGGCCAAGACGCGATCGAAAATAGGTCCAACATTGCGACCGCCTTGGCGAATCTGGCCACGCGAGTCGTAGCGACCGGCGAGCCCCTGTGGTACGAGGGGAGCACGGAAGATATGCCGCCACAGATTGAACGGGCGATCGAAACCTACGTCGATGAATCGTACGCCAAGTGCATTGCGGTGCTGCCACTGCACAAGCCGAAGAGCGCCGATCAAGCCTCGCGCGACGCGTCCGCCGGACGAGTGGAACGGGAACACGATCATCTTGGCGAAGTCATCGGGGCGCTCATTGTCGAACAGATCGAAAGCGACCTACCGCGGATGATGATCGCACCGCGGCTCGACCTGGTGTACGAACACAGCGCCCGCGCCATCGCCAACTCGATGGACCATTCCAATCTATTTTTGATGCCGGTGTGGCGAGCCATCGGGCGCGCGACGTGGATTGTACAAGCGCGCACACTTCCGAAGACGCTGGCGATTGCGGCCACCGTTTTGATCGCACTGATCGTGCTAACGTTTGTTCCCAAGGACTTCTATTTGAAAGCCAAGGGCGCCTTGCAGCCTTCGTTGCGACGCGAGGTCTTTGTTGATTACGGGGGCACGATTGAAACGGTCAACGTGCGGGATCTGGCTCCCGTGAAAAAAGACCAAGTGCTAATGACGTTGCGCAATACCGATCTGGACGTCCAACTGCAAAACGCTATCGGAGAGTTGCAATCAACACGCGAGCAACTGAACTCGTCACGCAAGGCACTGTGGAAAGTGCTAAGCAATCCTCTCGCAGCCGAGGACGAACGGATTAAGCTCGGCGGCGAAATGCGCAATCAGATTGCCCGCGCGGAGAGCTTCGAACGACAACTCAAATTGTTAAAAGATAAAAAGGAACGACTGCAGATTAGAAGCCCCATCGATGGCATTGTGCTGTTGTCGTGGGACGTAGAGCGGTCGTTGTTGAATCGGACCGTCGAAACCGGGCAGGTACTCATGCAGGTCGCCGATCCCACGGATAAATGGGAGTTGGAACTGTTCATGGCAGAACGCCGCACCGGCAAAATCGATGAATACCGACAGCAGAAGCACAAAGAAAACGCCACGGAAGACTTGAAGGTGGCCTACATCCTCGCCACCGATCCGAAATCGACCCGGTGGGGGACCGTTCGACACGTCGAACACATCACGCAGATGCATGATGAAGAAGGGCACACCGTTCGTATTCTGGTGGACATCTCGGAAGAGGACATTTTGAGCAATCTGAGACGGCCGGGGTCCGCGGTCACTGGCAAAGTCCTGTGTGGACGCCGCTCAATCGGATATTGCTGGTTCCATGAAGCGC
>JANNPR010000439.1:0-3747 GCA_031400345.1 Planctomycetota bacterium
TGCCGTTGACGGCGATGTTGAACTGACCGTGTGCGGTGACCGAAATATTGTCGGCAATGCCGTTCGACCTAGCAACAGCTTCGTCTCCTGCGTTAACAATCAATCCTGCTCGCGACGAAGGCAATAACCCATTCACGAACGATCCAGGAACAACCTGCACAGATACAAGATTCCCGAAAGCCAGGTTGTTGACTTGGACCTGATTAGCGACGGAGCCAGCAACACCTTGCGGATCAGTGACGGCCGCCCCATTTACGGCGACCAAATCGTACGCATTTCCGACGCCGAATCCTGGAACCAAAACGCCTGCTCCAAGTCCTAGATTGAACACGTCCGTTGTGCCGGCCGGGTTAACGAGATTTAGTTCGGAAGCGCTTTGAACGATAGCCCGGTTCCCGATCAGACTGGTGCCACTGCCGTGCAGTGTAAGTCCAGCACCGCCGATGCCGTTCAGCAACAAATCGGTGCCGGTCCCACCACCCGAACGACCGGGCAACGAGCCAGCTAGCGAGTCTGGCGGAGTGGACGTGTATGGGTTGCCATTCAGGAAGACAAAGGCAGAGCTGCTGTTGTTGCGCAAAGCCACCGTCAGATCATCGTCACTCGACGTGCCTGTGACTCTCGCCGAGTCGTTCGCCGCGTTGCTATTCAAGATCAAGGTTTCCATGGTACGGACACCAAGCGACAAAGAACCGCCGCCGTTGCCACCGAACAACCCGTTGCCGGCTGAGTTTGCGGCTACATCCAAGTCGCCAGCCGTGTCCAGATAATCAAAGTTCAAGTCGCGGCTGAACGCGGCATTGGTATCACTGATGGTTAACCGGTCGCGATTATTCGTGTCGGCAAGCGGGTTGGAATTACCCTCGATCCGCACACCGGTGATGGCGGTCAGTGCATTCTGTCCCATATGGGCTACGACATTGAGCGTGAACTCGTCGTTACCGTCAAAACCTTGGAACAGGTTGTTAGCGCTCAGGTTGTCGCCTGCAATGGTTACGATGTCCGCGTCTTGGCGTGTGTCGACGGCCGTCGATCTGGTTGCGGTCGTGGCATTGACAGCGATCGTATCGACTCCCGAAGACGAGCGAACATTCAGGAACTCCAAGAGGTTGGCGGGTACGCCTGAGTAAACGCCATGGAAGTAGCGGATGGGAACGGAGGCAAAGTTTGTCAGGACGGTCGCATCACCGGTTGGACCCGCAAAAAACGGCGACATGTTGAAGGAGAACGCAGCCACCGTACTGATATTTGCAATGCCGAATAGGCTTGCTGTTCCTGAGTCATCGACATTCAGTACGTCAGCAGCACCAGCTGTCAAACCTCGATCCGGTGCCACGATAACGCCGCCTAGAATGAGATCCAGTGAACCGTCTGGCACGACGCCAAAATCGGCCGACTGGTTTCCAATGGTAATCGTGTCACTGTTTCCATCGCCGCTTAAGAAGTAATTCGTTCCCGCCGCTGTGGAAATCACGTCGATCGTATCGAGGCCCGCGGTCGCCTCAAAGAAAAACGTCTCAAGCTCTACGTAACTGATGATTCCGGCGCCCGTACCCGCGATCGTCGTGCCGTTCAAAGTAACCAAGTCACCCGTGACATCCGCATTGTCTAAGAAGAATACTTGATCGCCATCGCCAAGAGTTTGGCCGCCGATGATTTCGGCTCCACCCAACAAGTTGTCTAGCGTTGGCGTGACAGGGCTGCCGCGAAATAGATCGCTGCCACCTTGTCCAAAGGTTCGGTGAGTTACACCGGCTGCATTAGCGCTGAGCACAAATGTGTCTGATGCGTTATCGTCGGCACCCACTCCACCCACGCCTGCTTCTGCGTGTCCATAGATTTCCAGGGTCGTCAGACCCGTTGCGGGGATCGTGTAATTCAAATCGGCTTGGTCGGCTAAATCATTCAAATGGAGTCGTACCAACGTCTTGTTTGCGAAGCGAAACGTTTCGAACGTGTTGTTTAGGTCGACCACTCGAAGTGACTGGAATCCATTCAGTAGACCGCCGTCTTCTACTCGGATACTGTCGGCGTCACCGGCGTCGAAAACAACATCGAAGACTGGGACCACCGTGTCAGTATCAGCCGGTTCCAATCCCGTGAAGTTGACTGTCATCTCGTCGCCATTGGCGGCCAGAGCGGCACCAGGACCGCGACTGCCATCTGGATCGATGATCCACGTGCCCGCGTCTTCGGTGTTGCCGACGATGTAGGTTTCGCGAGCAGCAACACCTAAGCCGCCCACAGGTGTTCCGGTGATGACGAGTGCATCGCCACCGGGCTCGCCCGTATTCACAGGTCCGCTGCCGGTAAACGTGATTCCGCCATCCAACGCACCAACGTTTGCGCCTAACAGACCACCCCCGTGATCAACGGTGAACGTGTCCACATCGTTTGAACCGGTGATCGTCAGGCTATTTACATTGGCATAAACGAACGTTTGCACCAACGTATTGTTGACATAGACTTCTAAATTCGTACCGTTGCGAACAACCCGGAAACCGTCCGCAATCCCATCGTTGACCTGAGACCCCGGTGCTGGATCTGCGTTGGCATCCACCGTTACATCCACCTGACCACCACCTGCGGTTTGCACGTCTTCAATGCTGCGGTAGGTTACATTTTGAAATCCACTCTGGCTGATGGTGCCATGACCCGGACCTGTGACGACATTATTTGAGTTCCCCGCGCTATTGTAGATCAGCGTGTCTCCGGGATTGCTGGGGAATAGCGGATCGCCGCCTTTGACCAAGACGGCGGTGTTAGCGGCCGGAGTGACGTTGAATAAGTCGTTACCGGCTAGGCCGTTGAGGTTGATATTGGCCAGATTCAAGACGCCAGCCAGGCTGTTGACGGACATCGAGTCACCACCACCGATACCGTTAACGTTCAGTGTTTCAGCCGTTCCAATATCGAGATTGAACGCTACGGCACTGGTCCGCGCGAAAGCGAGTCGGCCGGCAACTCCAGCACCTATCGTGAACGTGTCAGGATTGAGCACGCTGCCGTTGACGTTGATAATATCCGTCCCACCATCGCCATCCATAACGTCAGACCCGTCACCGTTGCTCCACATCAAAACGTCAGCGTCTCCACCACCGGAAAAGACATCTGCAGCTTGCGCTCCGACGATGAAATCGTTGCCGCTGCCGCCGTTGAGCGTGTTCACGAGATTATTGCCGACCAGACCATCTGCCCCGGTCCCGCCAGTAACGTTTTCAATACTAAGAATCCCACCCGTGCCCGTCGCAGTAGGAGTGCCGGCTGCATTCGCCGTCGAAAACACTTGGCCGCGGATGGCTCCGCCCGGAAACGTGGCCGTATGAACATTGACATACGTTGCGCCACCGAGCAGGGCAGCTTCATCTTGGGGATTGGGCAGGGCCAGACCGACTGCGGTAAACGTGAAACCGGTTCCGGCTGCAACGAACGCGCCCGTGCCAAAGTTCACAATAATTGGCCCATTTGCCCCGATCGTGCCGCGATGCAAGTGAAAACCAGTGACCGTCCCGGGAGCGAAATTATTCACCACCACGTTGATGTCAAACGTTTTCGTCACCGTGTTGTAGTTCGTAATCGTCGCTACCCCGGTTCCGATATGTGTCGCAGGTGGCACCTCTTGTTCGGCTTCCATAGTGCCGGTCTGCGAGACCACACTCGCACCTAAATTCGCGGAAATGCCCGTCGTGTATGCAGAATAATCCAGTGCGTCCGTGCCCCCGGCGCCATTGATCGTACCGGTCACAC
>JANNPR010000443.1:0-4474 GCA_031400345.1 Planctomycetota bacterium
GCAGGATCCTGGAACAGGCTGCCCCCCACTTTGACAACCTGCAGAGTTTTAATGTTCATGGGCCTGCGGCCTCTCGGGCGAGTACGGCAAGTGCGTGAGCGGGACCGCATCTGGAAATTTTGGGTCCTAATTCCTGCGCGATGGAAATGACACGCACTTGAAGAGGCGTTGACTCCAAGGCACGGCGAATAAGAAATTCTCCCATTCCTGAAATCATCACGTTGACGGGTGGCAAAGGAAGGCGAGAGGCAACTTGCATGATGCCACCGGCAATGCGTTGCGATTGAGTGTCCGCGACGGCCTGAGCTAGAATCACCGCGTCACGATGATTGAATGACTCAACGTCGGCGCCCAGCAAACGACCCAAGCGAACCCGCGCGCAAGCTTTGGAGGACGGACGCCCATCCGCCGTCCGCACGTTGGTCATGTCTTCGGGAATTAGGCCTAGCAAGACATAAACGTCCTGCGTGGTGGCGAACAGCTCTTGCATAACGGGACAAGTTTGGTTGCGGAACGGCACCTTATCCACCAGGCCACATACCGGACTCCGCTCCACGCCGGTATAGATCAATTCGCCGGCGATGAGACGGTCCGTGTCGTTCTTGCCAATCGATTCCACTGCGCCGTTAAACAGGGGCACAATATCGCACGTCGTGGAACCGACATCGATCAGGAGCGCCGAACTTTTTTTTACAAATCGCCGTGCAAAAACAGCCAATGCATACCAGTTGGCTGCAGCCACTTCGTACGGACGTCTGGCCGCGACTTGTGGTGTGACCAGCATGCCGTTGTTTAGGTAGACTCGCGTATGGCGGCGGTCAGCCGCCCGCTCGACGGCCTCCAAAATGAACGTCACTCCGGCCGCCTTGTTATCAAAACAGTCCGCCAGCTCGCCGGTCATCGTTACCGCCAAGTGGTCAGAGAACGGCGATTGAGCAATCAGGGTACGTAATTCCTGAGCGAGCTGTTTGGACTCTTTCCACATGGCAAACGGATAAACTTCGGCGAACCCGTTTCCGTCGGCGACCTTTAAGTTCGCACCGCCAATATCCATTGCCAACCAATTCACGATCCCGCTCCTTCAACGAGCGTTCCGTCAGCAGAAAACTCGACGACCTGCGATTGGTATTCAATATCAATCGCTCGACCAGTTGCGGCGGCCAGCATAACTGCTGCCAGGTTGCATTTGGCCAAACGCCGCAAGCCTAAATAAGAAGTGGTAAGCCGCGGGTTAAGCTCGATGATAACATCCTCAGCCTGCGCATTGCCAAGCACTAGGTCAAATCCTACATATCCCGTCCAGCGCGGCAGATGGGGCATCACCAAGTGCGCTAACCGCACGGCGCGACGAGCCAAAAGCAAAGGCAGAGGCAAGCGGCCTCCGCGGTATCGAAAACGGCCGTCGTCGGATAGCCGTTGTTCCGTAGGCGCCAGAACGTAGTTGGAATGTAAACCACCAATGATGGCGATGCTGGCCGCAACTCCTGGGTAAAGCGCTTCGAGGATACCGCCATCCGTGATCGCGTCGCGGTCGATTGGTTGAGTGGCCGAATCGACCCGTTGTACTCCCATGGATCCGGCCCCATATCGCGGCTTTGCGACTGCAGGATATGGGAATAATCGCGAACGTGGCAGATGGTCATCGAGCAAAACGGCAAGTGGCACAGGAACTCCCACCGCTGAAAGCTGCTGATTGAGCGTCCACTTATCAGCAGCTAGAGCTACAAAATCGGATTGCGGGCTAAGTAACCGGCCCCCAGCAGCCTCGACTCGACGAACACGGTCCCACAGCAGCCCGGAAAACTCCGGCGCAATGACCAATGTCCAATCCGTATTCGCCGCCAATTTACTAATCCAATACTGCTCCTGTTTGGCGTCGGTAACCTCCTGAACGGTACAGCAGGGAAACTCATGATCCCTAAACCGAGAATCTCGCAAGAGTGTTATTTCGACACCGGCATTTATAAAATCCTCAGCCACAGCCCGCACCATGGCAGTCCCCTCCGTTAATAAGCTCGGAGGAGGTTGCAGGGTGTCAACCGAATGCCAGCCGCCACCCGTGAAAAATTCGTTGATGAAAACTCGCTGCAAAACATGTGCTCCGAATAGCGTGATCAGGACTAGGCCGCGCGAGCTGAGCGTCCGTCATCGGACGGTGCTAACTTTCCATCGACAGTGTCGGCGAGAGAAATATCATCCGTTGTTTCTGGCGAGCTGTGCGACAGGCCGGGACGATAGCGCCGCCAAACAGAAAACAGTTCGGTAATCGCTTTAAAAAAATCTCTCGGCCGCAGCTTGGAGCCTGCAACCTCTTGCCAGTCATCTAGCGGCAACTCGTACACAACCTCGCATGCTGGCGATAACCCCAGTTGATTGCGAGTGCGTATCAATCGAGCCAACAATTCCACATCAAATATCCATCGGGAACAAAACGGCTGTGTAAATAGAGAGCGAATCAAGGGCGTTGCGCGGAATAACTTGGCGCCGCATTGAGTGTCGTAGACGGGAAGTCTGAGAACACGAGACGCGCACGTCGCGAAACATCGACCCAACAAGTGCCGGCGCCATCGCCGCTGAATATTGCGTCCAAGTAACTGAACCCGACTTCCCATTATCAGATCCAATTTGGGAAATCGCTTGAGAACGTTCGCGAATTGAGGAATTGCTTCCAAGGGCGTCGCCAAATCTGCATCCCAGTAACCAACGAATTCCGATCGATCCGCGATCGCCAAAAAGCCGAGCCGGATGGCTTCGGCCTTTCCCCCGTTGTGGGTTAGATTCAAGAGTGAAATCGATTCAGGATATTCTTTCTGTAACTGACCCAGGATGTTTAAAGTGTCATCTTTGCTGCCGTCATTTACCATGAGCAGACGAACACCAGGCGACTCGCGCAGAAAACGAGAAAAGCGATGAAGATCGAGTCGCTCGGCCTCGTTGTAGCAGGGAACAATGACCGTGATTTGATTCATATTGCCGCGGGAACTTCCATCCTGGCGAAACCCCGTGTCTGGAAATGCTTCGCTGTCCTGGAAAGCGAGTCGGCGGGAAAAGTACTATTTGTCTATCGTTAGAACAAGTTCAGATCCAGCGGATATATGTGCAAATGCATCAAATCTTCACTAAGGCCCCTGTATTATCATTAGCGGAATAGATCCGTCGCGACTTGACCGGCGTTTTGCCGGGATGTTATAAGTTGAGTGAGTGCAACTCGGTAGCGCATAGGGACTTGGCGGCGATCAAGGCGTTACGGGGCTGTCGGTTTGGGTGCGGGGTGACACGAATTCCATTCTCTTCGTTTCAGCGAGTTCATCGCATGAGTGGCATTACGTTGCGCGTGATTGATGGAGCGGATCGAGGTCGTCTGTATTCGGACCTGGGGACCCCCGTCACGATCGGTCGCGAAGAAGGCAACAGCATCCAACTAAACGATGAACGCGTCAGTCGTTATCACCTGAAAATTCAAGAAGATCATGAGCGTTTGGTGCTGACGGATTTGGAAAGCACCAACGGGACCAAGGTGAATGGAGAGGATATCCAGTTAAAGATTCTGCGTTTTGGCGACATGATCACTCTGGGCCGCTCGGTTCTCCTGTTTGGATCACGCGAAGAGATTGCTCATCGAATGTCCAACCTACGCGGAAGCGACGAGATCGCCCGTAAGGCGACCGTCAGTCCCGCCTCGAACGACAAACGTGGGTCGATTCATGGATCGTCGTTTGACTTTGAGTTGAATTGGGCCGCCAACCCGGAAGCTCAACACAATTTGTTATCGCTCGATCCACCCGAAATCCCGGACCGTTTAACACCCGGTCAAGCCGCACAGCTGGCAGAACTTTTCGAGTACCTGTTGATTCGAGTGCGGCACTTGCTGGGTTCCGTGCAGGTCGAAAACAATAAAGCTGAACGATTATCCGTCGATTTCCAACAGTGGCAGGGACTTCTAGATCTTCAGTCCCGACTGGCCGAAATGCTCAGTACAGTAACCAATCCAGACGGACCGAACAGCTAACTACTCGTAGGATGGGCGCTCTACGTCTTTAGCGATAGCCGAGCTCATCTCGGAATAGCGTGACGATGCGGTTCTGAGGCGCGCGTTCGGATTGACCGAGCGAACCCATTTTAGGACCTCACGAGTTCAAAGGTAATCCGATAGCGAAAGAATGAAATGGATGGAACCGCCGCGAGCGCCCAACGCAGTTTTTGGTCATCCTCCAATGCGATAATAGCGCCCAAAACAGTCTGATCACGTTCGGCGACTTGCTCCTTGATGTAGCCCATATAGCGAAGCACCTGGCCGACAACGACATCAGTAGCGCGACCTCGCTTAAGTTCTACCACTAGCAGCCGTTTCCGATCTTTGCTAATGGCCAGAATATCGATTGGCCCGGCTTCCGTGGCGTACTGTTGCCCAATAGTTTCGCCCTCTTCTTCGTAAATTGAGAAGTCGCGACTCAGTTCCGTCTGGTTCCAATTG
>JANNPR010000502.1:0-4554 GCA_031400345.1 Planctomycetota bacterium
CGCCTTTAAAAGTCAGCTCATGTACCTTAATGACATACTTACCCTCTTCAGGCACCATAAAGTCAATTGCCCCGCCGCGCCGCTCAACGACCAAATCGCGACCGGCTGCGTCGCCGACAATGACGGTGGCATCCAATTTCGAATCGATGCCGCGCGTCGCGCAATCGACAATCACACGTTGTCCCTTTTTGCCTTCAAAAGCGAAGTAATCAACCAATCTTTCTGAAATCACTGCGTTGCTAACTGAATTCATCGGCAGCGCGATGGCAGTCGCAAGCGAAGTATTCGGCTGCGACTCCATGACCTCGCCTAGGGAGCCGACCGAGAAGACGCGAGATGACGAAATACCCAACCGCGTCATCAGCCGGGCTTCATAGATACCGACCGGACAATCGGCCGCGATACTGACGACGTATTTGTTTGGTTCCAGCTTCCCGGCCGCGTCGTGCTTGGGTGTCGCGGTGATGCGTCGGTCTGAGAAGGTCAATTCGCCAGCCTGGTCGAGATGCTCACCCGTGATTATGGTTTCGACCTGAGTCCCCGCTTTTCCACCCATCGGCATGGTGGTCAACAATCGCGGGGCTGGGAGGCAGACAGATTGGCCCAACGCAATCGACGCAAAGCTCGCGATCACCGTTCCGATAGCCGCGGATCGAAAAAAGTCTTGATGGAAAGTAGCCATATGTTGCCTAATGATTGAAGAGAAATTCTTTGGTATTCATTAATGCCCAGATCAAATCTTGAAAGTTTTCGCGCGCGGCCTGCTGAGGATCGATTGGTTTGCCTTCGTTGTTCTGTGGCGCTTCGGCCAGATAGACTAGCGCCGTTTTCAATTCGTCCGCTCGCGGCTCACGAGCAAAAGCCGCGAGATACAGTTCTTGGACCTTCGCCTCCGGCGGACGGGTATCCGTAGCAAGTCGCTCGGCGCGACCGGTCGAACTTCCCAGTTTCGCTTTGATGTCGGACGCATTGATCAGGTGCAGACTTTGAGCAAGGCTCGACGATTGCACTCGCTCGCATTCGCAGACGCTCTCACCTTCCGGCCGTCCAAAAACTCGCAGGAAGGGGGACGATCGGTTATAGCTGTTGTCCGGCAGAGCCACCGCTCGCGTGCCCGGCGGGAGATTCGCGAAGTCAGTCTGAGTGCCAGCCAGCCGGTCGATCGCGTCGAGCAGCACTTCGGCTTGCAATCGGCGAGGATAGTAGCGCGAGTAATTCTGCCGATCGCCAAGATTGTGTTGATTCGGTGTCGCACTCAATTGATAAGTGTTTGAGTGTGTGATGGCTCGCACCAGTTCCTTGAGGTCGAATCCACTGGCGATGAAGTGCTTTTCCAAAGCCGCGAGCAGTTCGGGATTCGTCGGCGGGTTCGTGTCACGGATGTCATCTTCCGGCTCGATCAGCCCGCGCTGAAAGAAATGTTTCCAATACCGATTCACGAGTGCCCGGGCAAAGAACGGGTTCTTAGGCGAACTCATCCAATCAGCGAGCCGCAGCCGAGGATCTTCATCCGCGGGTATTGCCGGCATGGTATCGCCGAGCGCCGCGGGCTTGAGCGCCGTACCCGTTTTAATGTTGGTTGCGGCGGCAACCCCGCGCTTGTGAAAGATCAGATCTTCGCCACGCGTTCCTGACGGCTTGCGACCGACCTGCGTGAAGAAGGCCGTGAGCGCATAATAATCGTCCTGACTCCAACGCTCGAAAGGATGATGGTGGCACTGAGCACACTGCATCCGCACGCCCAAGAAAAGCTGCGCAACGTCTTCGATCTGATCCTTCGGCTCTTTCACGCGCTTGTACCAGGCCACCGGCGGATTGCCGATCACGGTGCCCGTCGCGCCCAATAGTTCGCGGACGAATTGACCGTATGGCTTGTTGGCCAGCAAACTGTCACGAACCCAAGCGTGAAACGCAAAGTTGGAAACCATGTCGCTGGTATCATCGCGCCGGTTCTTCAGAACGGCGGTCCATTTACTCGCGAAGAAATCTGCGTAGTCGGGACTTCGCAGCAGCTCGTCGATCACTTGTTCTCGCTTGTCAGCACCCCCATTGGCAAGGAACCCCGACGCCTCTTGCTCGGTTGGCAGTCGCCCAGCAATGTCGAGCGTAACTCGGCGGAGAAAAGTCGCATCGTCACAGACCGCCGACGGCGGAATGCCAAGCTCTTTCAAATTAGCAAACACCGCCTCGTCAACGAAATTCTTTGAAGGTGGGAGATACTCGATCGCTGCTCCCAGCGGAATTGACACATTGGAGACGGCCACGCGTCCTTGATAGCGCACCATCAGCGCGACCTTACCCGAGATATCGAGCACCTTGACCAGCCCGCTACCGGAAACGTCAGCCATAGCCTTATCGTTGGATTCGTAGAGGGCACGGCTGGTGACATCGCGGACGGTGCCGTCCGAATAACGGGCGACCGCCTTGAGCTGCTGTTCTTGATGTCGAGCCAGGGAACTCCGCTGTGGCTGAACCTCGAAACCGATCAGTTTCGGGCTGGCTTCGGTGTCGAAGGGCGCACCTTGCCGAATCCATTCGCGAAGCAAAGCATAGTCCTCCGACGATGTCGGGATGCGGACTCCACCACCATGCGGTACCTGGCCAGACGCCTTAAGCAGTACCAGGCTTTGATCCGGTCCACCGACAATCAATCTCCGACCTCGCCCCTCCTTCACTAGGTGCTGATAGTCCTCGAGCGGTTCGAAGCCAAGAAGCGACAACTGAAATCCCTTTTGGCCACCCCCTGCCTTTGCATGGCAAACACCCACATTGCAGCCTGACTTCGTTAACACCGGGACAATATCGTTGACGAAACTTACTGGTTGATCAGCGGCCTGCCCCCGCTGCTCCGCAATTGCCAAGGCCAGCGCTCCGAACAAAGCGATCAGCAGAGTTCGCGTAATAAATCGTCGGTAAGGATAGTGATTGTGCAATGGCATTTCGTTTCCGCGTGCATCCGTAATCGACACCCCACGTTACTTTGCTGCCGCGTATCCCATGCGTCAGGCCGACTTTACTCGACGAAAATCCATACAATCAGGATCAACGGCCAAAGCGGTCGAGAAAACGGGGGCGGCATCGTAAACGTCGAGCGACCATCGTATCTTGTTGGTCACGAACTAGGTGGGTCGCTTGGCGATGCGAATCACATGATTCCACCGCGGCGATATTATGGTGAGCGAATGTCTGCCTATTTTGGCAGAGTATCAGTGTCGCCATCATACAGATCTACGCAGATTGATGCAAATTGAGAATGGCCGCTAGCGTGCCTACGTGAGTTGCCAATCCAGTGCGATCCCGCCTCGTCCATCCCTCGGATACTTGGTGTGCAACACCTGCCGCACGAGGATTCTGCTGTCAAACTGCCTTGCTTTCCATAACCCAACGGCATTATCGTGAAGTTAGCATGATGGAGGTACTAACGGATGATCAAAAATAAAGCTTATACAGTCAGTGATGGTGAAATGGTCCTCACCCTCGAAACGGCCGAGGAAGGTGGTTACGTGGTCACGTCCCCACTTGACCCGGAATTGATTACTGAGGCTGACTCCTTGGACGAAGCGTTTGAAAATGCCAGGGACGCGGCCAGTGCGCTTAATGAGTCGCGAAAGAAGTTGGCGAAACAACTCGCAGACGCCGAGCAGTCGTCGTAGGGGGTTGCCTGGAAAAACTCTATTTGTTAATTGCTGGCTTGTAGAGGCATCACAAGAAGACTTCACCAGATCGGGCATTGATCCAGAACGTTTCTCGATTTCGGCGAGTAGTACTTCAAGGATACGAATTGCCGATTTTAATCAGTGTCTGGAAGAAGGTCTGTCAACAAAACGCATCCATCTTTTGGGGAAACCAGTACTCGAGACAATAAGTTCGCGCGAAGTGTGGTTCAGTTTAGGCAACGAAATGGTGATACCGGAGGGACTCGGAGTAAAAATCGTTCCCTACGGTATTAGCGCAAGTTTCATTCCGATAATAAATAACGAAGGTCACATGATCGTAACACTCCGCGTTGATCGTCGAGAGATCGTGCCAGAGGAAAATGACATTTCTGGGGAAGTCACCGATCCGAAAATATCGACGCAGACTGTTCAGATGAAACGGGTCTTAGAGGTTGGTGAAGTGACTGCGTTAGCAGCGCCGCCGGCGCAGTTTGAAGAGTTGAACGGAGAGTTGCAGGTGTATTACTTCAGCGTGACGCGCGACTAATCAAAGAAGTGTGACATGACCGGTTTTCGTCCTCGTTTCTCCGTCCGTTCGCTTGCCATTGTGGTAACGCTAATCTGCGTCTATTTGGGGGCGTGGGATGCAACGCAGAAATACGGAGTAGAAACGATACAATCGCAGTTCAGCTTACCGATCGGTCACTGCACAACTCTAAACCAGAATTATTCGCCCGCACCTTTGATCCTCGCCCGTCAAGAGTGTGACTGGGTGGTAGTTTTTGGAGAATTGCCCGAGACGCAAAATCGCTGTTGGCGATACTATGTTTGGTTATTTGGTCTTAAGATTAAGCTACCATTTGAATCGCAAGTGACCTCATAGGAATAGGTTTCATCG
>JANNPR010000542.1:0-2803 GCA_031400345.1 Planctomycetota bacterium
GGTTTTACTTGCGCATGGCGCGCGAGAAGTTGGGATCGCTTCGCCTTGCCTCTGCCATTTTCCACCGTGGTCGGGGTCTTGGGTTGCCCGTTGGTTGTCGAATCCAACTTGAACCGCGAACGCCTGGAACAATCACGAAAGCTTTTGCAAGAGCAAATGTTGCGACTGACCGAGACCGCGGAGCAATGGGCAGCTGCAAAATAAACAGTCTGTCAACTCGGATAATTTTGAACACTAAGGCTACAATGGCGGTACAAAACACCTTCGCACTGCCTCAAGTTTTGCCCAACGCTGGGGAACATTAGTCGATGAATGAAGAACCCACACAGACTCATGGTCCTTTACTTTCCACGGCTCCCACGGATCTACATCAACAGCCACCCGGATTGACGAAAGTTTCTCGACTTTACGGTTCGATCCGCAATTGGTGGCCGATCGTATTGATTGGCACCGCACTCGTCTCTGTGCTGGCCAAAGATGGAATTCCCCGAGAAGTCGCTAAGTGGCATGTCGCACAGGCTCTGGAAAATTACGACACAGGCGACTTAATCGGTGCGCTGCGAAGCCTAACGCGGGCAACCCAATGGGACCCATCAGCTCGGAATATGTTTTCAGAGTATTCCATCCGCGAAGGCGAATCCTTTATCGAGCAATTTCCGAAGCATCCTAGCGGCTATATGCAACGCGGGTTCGCTTATCAGTTTAAAGGACGCGGCGACGAGGCCATCGCTGACGGCAAGATTGCCGTCGAATTAGGAAAGCGCGCGTTCGGGGGAGCTTTGAATGCGCTGGCTTATTTACAGGCGCTCAACAATAAGGAACTGGATCAAGCTTTAGTAAACATTGAACTCGCCATCCAACTCGAGGGCACGAATACGGTAATGATAGATACACGTGGCTTCATCCGTTTTCGACGGCAAGAATATGCTTCCGCACGGATCGATTTGGATGATGCGATCAAGCACGTGGAAAAACAATACCAGGAGGTCAAAGAGAAGACCGAGAACAAGAACCTTAGCAGCTCCGAACGAGCAAAGGCGAGTATTTTGAAGAAGGCGTTAGAGAGCCACTTAGCCGTGTCCTTGTACCACCGTTCGCTGACATTGAAAGCTTTGGATCTCATTCAAGAAGCTGAGGAAGACCTGAAGCGTATCCGCGAACTCGGCGTGGAACCGAGCGACCAATCGTTCTAACGACGATTATTGAACCCTGACGCGCAAGTTTCGAGGTGTTGCGCATATCGAAAGCGAGAGTGTGCCACTGGCCGCCGCCGGAGTTGATTGCGATAGCCATCTAAGGTTATTCGGCGGCAAGCCAGTGCGAGAATCTAATAGGGCTCGGCGCAAGGAGAAAAAGTTTATGGGACCGTCTTTGGGTCTTACCTGAACGAAGATCGCCACCGGCGGCTGCACTGGCTAGCTACTGAAATGAGCGTTATTACTCGTCTAAGCTTTTTTCGGCCGCTGCCAGAGTGGCACACTTCCGGGATTGAAATGCACAACATTAAAGCGCGCAAGCGACGGAAGACGCCGTCAAAAATCTGAACCCATTCAGCCTCCACAGTTGCCTTCGGTCACGTCGCGCCTAGCGCACCGGTGTGCAGCCAATGGAAACATTTGCCAGTCGGCTATCGAACAGCTCGACGAGTCTTGGAACTACCGAGTCCCCCGTGGCCACCTGTGTGCTGGGATCGACGCGGTCGATTATCATTTCAGGCTGGCGCGCCGGGCGGGGGGGATCCTTAGAGGTTTCGCCGGAGGGTTTGATGTTCTTGCCGTCGTGTAGGTGAATGACATTACGTCCGGCAGATTTGGCACTGTAGAGGGCAGCGTCGGCCCGAGCAAAAAGCGTGATAGGCGAGTCGTCGTCTGATGCTATGGCGACTCCGCCGCTAACGGTTACAGGAAGTGTTTTGGCGATACGATTGCGAACTTGTTCGCACAAAACACTGGCTCCCAACAGGTCCGTTTCCGGCATCAAAATCACAAATTGTTCGCCTCCAAAGCGGGCCACGATGTCCGTTTCACGCGCGCAATCATCTACTTCTTGGGCGGCGGTCATTAAGACTTGGTCCCCGTAAAGATGTCCGTGGCGATCGTTCACGTCTTTAAAGTGGTCGATGTCGAAAATCACCAGCGAGAACAATCGCTTGTATCGCGCCTTATGGGCAAACATGGTCGTGATCGACTCATCAAGGGCTCGGCGATTGCTTAGGCCAGTCAGTGAGTCGGTGCGACCTTCGGTAAACGTTGCGAGCATCGCCGTCTGTTGCCGGATCTCGTCATAGGCGTGCGCGATTTCGGTGGATAATCTCAACGTGGGCCGCAGTACCTGCTCGGCTTCTTCCGACAGCTCTTTCCAAGCGCTGCTATCGCTGCGCCGACTGATGGAATGAACGCGGTCCTTGAATTCCAGAATGCTGGAGTGGTGTCGAGCCAGGCTGGTGCGAATGTGGCACGAAATCTGTTCCAAGTCGCGAATGATCCGTCGAGCTCTCTTGAATTCTCGGCGAGACGTTCGTTCATCGCGGGTAGGCTGGCGAGTTCGACGGCCAACGACATACCCCAGCAGTGCAACGACTGCAACAGCCACGACGATGGGAAACTCATTTGGCAAAAGCATGAGCTGAACGTTCGAATTCGGAAACCAGGATGGCAACGGACAATTTTGGCGCTGCGCCGTCAATAATTAGAGCGTGAACCGTACCCGCGCATGCAAACAACCCCGACAATGAGCACGACCACGACGGCCATAACCCACTGTTCGCGGTCCAACCGTTGGGTCAATCGGGCAATTGGCCGAA
>JANNPR010000561.1:0-4208 GCA_031400345.1 Planctomycetota bacterium
TGTTTTACGGTGGCAGTGGAGCCGACGTACTGGAAAACAATGGGAATTACGCAACAGACATCTATTTCGGCGCCGGCGACGGTCGAGACACTCTGGTCAACGACGGCCATCAGGTAAGTGACGTGCAATTCCTCGGGGGCCCCGGGGAGAGTGTTTTTGTCAACACGGGAGCCTTTGTACGACGTGTGATGGTCGAGGGAAGTACGGAAAGAGACATTCTGGCGAACCAGGGAATCAACGCTACCGAATTTACACTTGTCGGCGGCGGTGGCGATGATTGGTTCCTGAATGCTGGTGCCAATTCTTCCGTGTTGCGTCTTGATGGCGGAGACGGCGATGATGAGTTCGTGAATCGGGCGACGGCGAGCGGCAGTTCAAACCTAGTTCTTGTGGGGTCGTCGGGTAACGATCGATTTCTCAACGAAGCCAGCGATATCAACTACGTGAACTTTCAAGCGGGAGATGGCGACGATCAATTTGAGAATCTGGGCTGGGACGTTTCCGATTTGCTGGTGGATGCTGGTTCGGGAACGAACTCCATTTGGCTCGGTGGAGGAAGGCTGCAAGGCGTCACTGTGCTTGGGGGCCCTGGAAAGGACTCTTTCGCCTTGAATGCGGATGACATGCATGACGTGTCCATAGACGGCAAAGATGGAACGAATGTCTTTGTCCTGGCTGGAACCGGCGGGGCCAATCTACTCCTGACCGGCGGCAGCGCCCTGGATTCTTTGGTCGTTGGAGGATCCAGAATCGAGAGTTTCACTTTTTCCGCGGGCCCCGGCAATGACCGCGTTCAAATGAACGCCGACCTTATCGGATACGCGCTGATTCTCGGCGGAAATGGAGATGATGCGGTCCAGCATAGTGGCCGGGGCGCCGACCTCATCGAATTCGACGGTGGCCAAGGGGATGACATTCTATTTCACCTTGGGGACGAGACTCGACAAGTTCTTTTCCTTGGGGGTAGCGGGTTCGATTCGTTCATCAATTCGGGTAACCAAGTTAGGCGGCTCGAGTTCGTCGGCGGCGACGACGCCGACACTTTGCGGACTCACGGCGTCGATCTAACAACCGTCGTGTTCGATGGAGGCAATGGAAGCGACGGGTTCATTATGAATCATCTTGGCGGCGAGGCGTCGAGCGTTGAATTCATAGGTGGCCCTGGTAACGAGATGGTCGCGTTGCGTGGAAGCGCACAAACTGTATCGATTTCCACAGGAGCAGGTGATGACCTGATTTTGCTATCGGGTGAGATGTTCGCAACGCTATCCGGGGGCGATGGAGATGACCACTACGCATTCGCCGGAGAACCGAAGGGAATGGTGATGCTGAATGAGTGGTTATCGCCCGGAGGCGACGCGAGCCAGGATTTGCTCGATTTTTCGGCGCTGACGTTCGGGCCGATCCGTTTGGATTTGGCCTCGACCGATCCACAACTGGTCGCAAGCGAACTTACGCTGCAACTGAGCGATGGCGAAGGCTTCGAGCATGTTATCGGTACCTCCGGCGGAGACACGATTTTGGGAAACTCTCGCGACAACTGGTTGCGAGGTGCGGAATTTGGCATCCAACAGGTCCTAGCAGCGGCCACGGCAATCGTTCCCACAACGCAGTGGGTACTGCTGGATTTTGACACGTATAGCGATGTGCAAGCGGGCGAATTCCCATATGACGCGGAGGGTCGAGTCTTCATCGCGCAGAAAATCGAACGGTCATATCGTGGTGCAGAACCCGATCGGACGTGGTTCGATGTCCGTGTTGTCCAATCGATCGATGAGATACCCGCAGGGTCGGAATATGTGACCTTGTATTTCAACCAAACCCCGAGCTTCGGGCGTCCAGGCGGTGAAGCTTCAGAGATTGATTTTCGGAATACGAACCTTGGCGGCTCTGCGGTTATTCAAGTCAACGGACTTTTGGGTGGACTCGAGTCACCGACTCCGGCGGAACAAGATTTCCTAGAGCAATTGCCCGAGGACGGTGACGCAGCCGCCGTCGGATCGGCAAAACCCGTCGCTAGTTGGGAGAATGTCAGGGCACTGACAGCCAAGATCGCCGCACACGAACTCGGGCACTTGCTGGGACTAATGCACGCCGATGCCTTCGGACCGATAGGTTTCGGAATTCACACACCGCCGGGATCCGCTTTGTTTACTCCGGAATATGAGGGACCGGCGGTCGCTTTCGAGACCTTCGAGCACTTGATTGGTTCCCCGGCTGCAACTGGCACCACGCGATTCAACGATATTGGCGACCTATTCTTCGGCGAACGCGAATCCATCAAACTGGCCATGGCATTCGCCGATGTTTCTCGCTTGGTTCTACCAGAATCGGCCGGTCCACATGGCGATCCCTCGGTCGCACAACCTATTTCCCTGGTTGACTTGCACGTCCCCAATACACTGCGACGCGGCTTGTATGCGAACAAAGATTGGTCTGTTCAGGCACGAGTTGTGGAAGGAGAGATCGACCTAGTCATGGGTAGATCGACCAGTGACTACTACACGTTCACTGGCGCTACCAATCAGGTCGTTTCGATTGAAGTCTTCTCGCAGACACTGGGCCGACTTGGTGGAAACTCGGTCGATCCCGTCTTGCGGTTCTATGACAATCAGGAACACCTGATCTCAGTGTCGGATGACCAATTTGAAGGCACCGAGAGCCGGCTCATTGATCTCCGGCTGCCGGCGGATGGAACCTACACCATCGAAGTGGATACATTTCGTCGTGCGGTCGGTGACTCGCTCTGCGATCTCCATAATCCCGATAGCCCGCTCTTCGCGGCGAACCGAGTCTTATGGAATGAACAACAGATCTTGAGTTTCGTTGACGCTTGCAACGACACCGATACCGGTGGGTACGAGCTCGTGATCTACACCTTCGCCACATCGAACTCCGACGATGGCATTGATACGCTGCTTGGACGTGGCGGCACAGACCGGCTGGATGGCGGTCCCGGCGATGAATACCGGCTGCAGATGGAGATTGGAGAAGATTGGATTGGCAGCGAAGGTGATTCGCTGAATCGGGTGATCTCGTGGGAGGACCGAGGCGGTGGGTACTGGTCCGCGCGAGCCAATTACGGAGATGGAACCGGCTGGTTGAATTTGACATTCGGCAACGATCGAACGCTCGGTCTATCGCACCGTTACCTCGACAACGGTTCTTACGCTGTTCAAGTCGAGCTGACCAACGACGATGGTCAGACAGTCGTCGATACGCTGCTTGCGTCGGTGATCAATTCAGCGCCGACGGTGGGCGTGATCGCGGCGCCCAGCACACCGATCCTAGTGGGGCAGCTTGTATCCGCAAGTGTCACGTTCACCGATGCTGGAATCCTTGATTCACATACCGTTTCCTGGAACTGGGGAGACGGACACAGCTCGGCAGGAACAATCCTGGAAACGGAGATTGGATGGCGCGCATCCGCCGATCACGTCTATGCGTATCCGGGGATGTACTCGGTTGTCGCACCGTCACCGACAAAGACTGCGACACGGGTTCTTCGAGGTTTGATTACGTGGTGGTTGTTTCCAACGGCAACGGATCGATCCATGGCGGGGGACGATTTGTGACGCCTTTAGGCGGCCTGCGGTCGCACCCGCTCGACACTCCGACTGTCGTCGTGAATATGACAGCCAAGTACCAGAACAAATCGTCAACCCCTCATGGCAAATTTAGCTTAAATTCCACGGGAGCCGACCTCCGTTTTTCGAGTTCCTCGCTCGACTGGCTGGTGATTTCGGGTCCCAACGCAATATTCGCAGGGCGTGGCGAGTTAAACGGCGCACCGAATTATGACTTCCTTGTTAGTGCTTGGGACAGCGGTTCATCTAAAGCCCCAGACCGTATCCGGGTCAAGATTTGGAATCGTGTAACGGGACAGGTGATCTACGACACACAGCTGGGAAGTGCGGACAATATCTCGCCGCAAACTGCGTTGGCCAGCGGCAACATCGTCGTCAAGGAGAAGGGGCAAAAACTGATGGCGGAATCGGCCCAGCGCAGACACGAGCTAGAAGTCGATGCGATATTTGCGGAACAGGCTTGGAGCGGACTATTCAAGCCTGGCGCGCAAGTTTTGGAGTTGCGCAATTTGGTTTGAGATAGGCTGAATTCTTCGCCACGGAGTGGCGTTCGTCGGTAGCCAGGGGCAAAGCCTGGCGTCAGCTAGGCAAAGCCCCTGGAATTCATTGCAGAGGCTTTTT
>JANNPR010000573.1:0-6236 GCA_031400345.1 Planctomycetota bacterium
TACCACTACACTGAGTCGGCTATCGATATGGCGATGGGGGCATGGCCTGCAAGGGTGGACGACCGGTGGCTGATTTGGGATCGTGCGACCATTCCAAAATGATTTGTTTTGGCTGTTCGGGTGGCTGTGGCCGTGCAGTGGATTGATACGGACCGCGACCACCTTCCGGAGTTCGTGATCTGGGCGGCGACGCGGCATCCGCAGTTTGCGTCGAGCGACCTCGACGATCGCTCATGAGTAGCCCCGGTTGCCCTGCCGCTTGGTTTTTTTGACGAGCATACCACCCGTTGGCCGGCGCCGTATTAACGTTCTCAGCGGATGCCACCAACGTTCCTCGGACGGTGTCCGTTTTCACTGGAGCAGCGGTAGGTTCTGAGTTCATCGCTACCGCAGCGTCTTCGGATAGGCCAACATCCCCAGCTTGAGTTAAGCGGGGACTTCCTTTGCGCACCCAATCCAGCCACGTCGTTTGTAGATTAGATAGACTCGTGAAGCCGTATCGATTGCGTGTGGTCGCCGTCCAATTTTTAGTCTTTAATCCCTCCTCAATGTAATCCACAAATTTCCGTCGTCCTCCCTGATCAATCAGAAAACGGGCCAGGGAAAATCCCTGTGAATATAGCGGGAGAATATCTTGCGGATACTGATCCATTACAAACATTTGGTTAAACGGAATTCCGCGATCCGTCGTGAGAAATTTCAGCAAGAATCCGTCATGTTTGCGACGTTCGCTGATATCTTCGACGGTCGTACATGCACCTTCATCGGCCCAACGCGGCAACGGACATCCGAAGTGTGTGGCGAAAATGGTATGGGTGACCTCATGAGGGAGGACGCTGTCCAAAATGCGCTCGCGCGAACCTTGAACAGACATTGTCCAAGCGCCCGGCTGTCCACGCTCGAACGAGAAAGAGGTAATACCGCCGGCTCCCGCCTGCGGCGAAACGGTCGCGGTAATTGGACAAGGATCGCGCCAGGGCGGGAGTTCATGTCCCAACCATTCCAAAGCCAAGTCTCGACGTTGCTGCTCTGCCGTTTCGCAAATTTCGCGCGCCAACGGTGCCGTGGGCGCCATAACGATGAAGTTTTGAGTTCGATATCCGGCCCCCAGAGCGAGGGCTGAGGACAAGGAAAACGCCGCCAGAATTAGTCGAGCTTCCATGCTCTTTGTCACTCCATCGACGAGGGGATTCCGTCCCAACTGCGATCATGCAGTTTTGTAATTTTTGCAAGATTACCCGAGCCTCGAAGAATCACCTAGAGCACTTTGGGCGCGTTTTCCCATAAGATATTGGATGACTGCTTGATTCGCCGCCGGAAAGCTCAGACCCGTCAAATCTCGTCGTAATACCCAACGAAATGGAACACGAGGCTCAATTGGCGTCACGGTCGGTTCGCAGAAAAAGAAATGCAATGACACAGTGGCATGCCGATACTCGTGTTCGACGATGGGGAACGTTCCGATGATTTCTACGACGACACCCGTTTCTTCCAAGCATTCCCGGATCGCTGCTGCCTCAGGCGCCTCGTCTGGCTCGATTTTACCTCCGGGAAACTCGGCGAACCCTGCTAGCGTCGCGTCGGTATGTCGCACTCCCACTAGAAAGCGGTCCGCGTGCTCCACGACGGCGATCGCAATCGAGATAGGAACGCAGGTCATAGTGTGCCGGTCATGGTGCTGTGGTCTGTTGGGCTTCACGAATCTTATCCAGCATGCGGCCCGGCGAACCCATGATGTTGTAGCCAGCATCTACGTGTAAGATTTCCCCAGTGATTCCGTCCGACATGTCCGACAACAAAAAGGCTCCTGTTCGACCCACCTCCTCATGGGTGATATTACGTTGAAGTGGCGACATTTGCGCATACAGGTGAATCATTTCCCCAACACCGGCAGCAGTACCAGCTAACGTTTTCAAAGGTCCGGCACTTAAGGCGTTCACACGGATGCCGCGCGGCCCTAAATCGTAGGCTAGGTACTTCACCGATGAATCGAGTGCCGCCTTGCAGATCCCCATGACGTTGTAACCCGGAACGCACCTCTCACCGCCAAAATAGGTCATTGTGCAGATCGCCGAACGAGAACTCATAATTCCCTTTGCCGCATTCGCCACTGCGATCAGACTGTACGCGCTTATTTCCATGGCTAACTTAAAGCCATCGCGACTGGTCTCGACCGTATCGCGATTGAGATCTTCCAGGGTAGCGAACGCAATGGAATGCAACAAAAAGTCGATTTGGCCGAATTGCTCGGCCGTCGTCTGGATGACGGTCGCGATATCGGCATCGTTCTGCACGTTCATGGGAACCAGAAACTTTGCTTGCGATTCCAGGCCTTCTAAGCATTTGCTCACTCGGCGGCGGTTCTTTTGTTTTTCGTCGCTGGGCTTATCCGGCAGATGGGTGAATCCGCATTCGCCACCCTCCTGCATGATCTTCTCAGCGATTGCCCAAGCAATCGACCGATCGTTGGCAACTCCCAGAATCAAGCCCTTTTTACCGTTAAACATCCCCATTGCCTGCTCCATTCTGTGCGCAGCACCTGATTTGTGAAGTTCGATTGGCCAGCGTATCATCTTCCCCATTCGGCATTCGCAAAATCCGCCCAACTAGGTGTTACCGACATTCCGCCATGAGACGACCTATTATGTCGCAAGACCGCGATTCCGATTGGTTCCATTCGCAAACCGTAGCCCGAACCGCTTGGAAACTCGCTTCCCTGGGACTTACCTGTAACGAATCAGCGACGTTTCTGCGAGAGGCGTTTGGCGTTCTGGGCGAAAATTATCCCAGTCGCACATTGCGGTGGATGCGGGCGGAACGCGGCGATTGGAGATCGAATCTCGTTGTCGGCCAAGATTCCGTGCCCCCTTCCGAGCTGCTTGCAGATGTCCTCGACGCGGGACGGCCGGCAGCCAAAGCCAATTGGTATGTCTTCCCATGTGGGCTCGCCAAGGATCGCACGGAATTGTTGGCAATGTTTCGTCATAGCCCTACGGCCACTCCCGATCCTGACTTTTTCGTGGTGATTGATTCGTTGCTTGCCGCATGGCGAAGCGTGAGAGAATTGGAGACAGCGAAAAAGCGACTCCAACGACTCGAAATGATCTTGGAAATTGCCGGTCAATGGAATCAGACGCGCGACATGGAGTCGCTGTTGCATCAGATGGCCGAGGCTGCTACGCGGTTATTAAACGCAGAACGTGCCAGCATTTTCCTGTGGGACCGCCAGTCGCACTCGTTGGTCGGCCGCCCGGCGCTGGGCGTCGATAATGGCGAGCTACGGATTCCAGACGATCGCGGCGTAGTGGGGCAAGTCATTCAAACGGGACAACCGCGGCGAGTGGGGGCGGTCGATACCCAGGACGAAATCGACCGAACGGTCGATAAGAAGCTACGTTTTCGAACTCGCTCACTCCTGTGCGTACCGCTGTTTGGCAAGAATGCGGCAACGCTGGGCGCGTTCGAATTGTTAAACAAACGCGCGGGCGATTTCACGACTGACGATGAAATCGCTTTGACCGAATTAGCGACTCACGCCGCCGTAGCTCTGCAGAACACTCAACAATACCAACAACTGTTGCGAGTCAGAAACCAGCTGGCTGACCAAGCTGCGGAAGCTGTGCAACTCATCGGCGATTGCAACTCCATACGCCAATTGCGTGACACTGCGCGGCGCGTCGCCGAGACCGATTTGGCCGTTCTTATTTTGGGAGAAAATGGCACTGGCAAAGAAGTAATCGCACGAATGGTTCATTACTTTGGCCGCCGTCGTAATGAACCCTTGGTGGCCGTGAATTGCGCCGCCATGCCAGATACGCTACTCGAAAGTGAATTGTTCGGGCACGAGCGGGGTGCGTTCACAGATGCTATAGATACCCGTATAGGCAAATTCGAATTGGCGGCAGGTGGAACGCTGTTTCTGGATGAAATCGCTGAAATGTCACCTGGCGGCCAGGCTAAGCTGCTTCGAGTGCTCGAGGAAAAGGTGATCGTTCGAGTCGGTGGGTCGATTCCTATCCGGACTGAAGCACGAGTCGTCGCAGCTACTAATCAGAACCTTTCAGAACTGGTTCATCTCAAACGGTTTCGTGAAGACCTGTTTTTTCGCCTCAGCGTCGTCACGCTCAGCCTGCCCCCATTGCGGTCACGTAATGGTGATATTCTGCTACTGGCCGAACACTTTCTTCAACACTTTTCCAGTCGCGCCAACCGCACATTGCCGACGCTCACCGCAGACGCTCGCAAACGATTACTGAGTCACGATTGGCCCGGAAATATCCGCGAACTTCGCAATCTGATGGAGCGCCTGGCATACTTGCTCCCAACCGATAAGATTGAAGCAGACGACTTGTCATTTGTGCTCACGGGTAAACGGGACGGGAGCGCCGTTGTAAATCTCGAAGAACCACTGACAGAAGCAACGCGCCAGTTCCAGATGGACTATATCAAGCGTCAGATCGAACGGACCGGTGGGAACATGACAGACGCCGCCGAACGGCTCGGATTGCATCGCGCCAATCTCTACCGAAAAATGAAACAACTCGGGATGGACGTCGACGCGACTTGAAGTTTACTTGGCCTCGAGCCGCTATGTGGAAAAGCGCAACATCAAAAAGCGCCATCGAAGCTTTAATAAGAACCACCATCCTACGATTTAAACGTCCATGGTTGGCGCATTTCGCGTGCCAGCCACTGATTCGCTTCCTGATCGTTTTTGAACGTCTCTTTCGTCGGGTCCCATTCGAGCTTTCGTCCGAGGCGCAGCGAGATCACTCCTAAATGACAGACACTTGCAGATCGGTGACCGATTTCAGCATCGCAGATCGGCTGCTTGCGCGAACGCACGCAATCAAAAAAATTCTGCATGTGATTGTCGCTCGAATATAGTCGAACGGCCGACGCGGCTAGAGGTGCGTCGATCAGCCCCGGGTCGCTGGCTTCGATCTTTCCACGGCTGACAAAAATCCAACCGTCTGCCCCTTCGAACCGCACTCCATGTTGCTGGCCCTTTGGGTCGAGCACCGTACCATTCCATGCGTTCGCCGTGGTACTACGGCACGTCTGTGTAATGCCCTCCGGGTAGACGTATTTCACCTCGTACTCACTCAATGCGGTGAAGCCACCTGGAATCATTTCGACGAGCGGCTTGCCTTCTACGCTGATGGGGCCGCTTCGTTCCAAACCCATACCCCAAAGGGCGATATCTAGGTGATGGGCACCCCAGTCGCTCATCGTGCCTCCAGAATAATCCCAAAAATAGCGAAACGTCACATGGCAACGCTCTTTGAAGTAGTCGGCCTTAGGTCTTGGGCCGAGCCACATATCCCAATCCAGCCCCTGCGGAACCGGTTGCGGAGCAAACGGACCTTCCCGGCGGCCGTGCGGTAGCCAGACATCGACGTGCTTCAACTTTCCAATCCGCCCGTTGCGGACCAACTCACAGGCCAGCCGAAAGGTCTTTTCGCTCCGCTGTTGGCTGCCCGTCTGCAAAACCCGCTTTGTGTCGCGAACGACCTTGGTCAGACGCTGACCTTCATCAATCGTAAGTGTCAGTGGTTTTTCGCTGTAAACGTCTTTGTCCGACTTGAGTGCGGCTAGGTTGACAAGCGTGTGCCAATGATCCGGCGTTCCATTTACGATTACGTGGACATCATCGCGTTCCATCAATTTGCGAAAGTCCTTGAACGTCGCAGCCTCGGGCCAGGTTTGTTTCGCTTGTGCGAGGTTCGCATCATCGACGTCGCAGACGGCCAGCATTCGTCCGAGCTGTGCCGCTTCTCGTGCCACACCGCGCCCCCGGCCGCCGCATCCCACGAGCGCGATACCCGGCATGTCATTTGGTCCCAGCGGTTTCGCAAAGGCGCTGGTCGCCTCTTCAGTGAACCACGTTGGCAAGGCAACTGCCGAAAAACTGACTGCGGACTTTAAAAGATTTCTCCGGGAAAATGCGGCGTTCATACTTAGGACTTGCAAAAAAGTTTGCTGTGGCACCGGAACCGACCGATCAAGATAGAACAGTTCGTAGAGTGGGACAAGCTCGCAGCGAGCGCCGGCCCACTAACGGCAGCGGGTGGTCGACGGTATCTGGTCGGCAAAGTAATCTCGAGTGTGCCACTGGCGGACGCCGATAAGGAATCAGCCATTCAGATGCGGTTCGACCGGCGTCCGGCCAGTGTTGAACACCGCGTGGCGGCTAGTTCGCACTGGCTTGCCGCCGAATAATCATTTGTGATACA
>JANNPR010000585.1:0-5370 GCA_031400345.1 Planctomycetota bacterium
TGCTCGGTGATCAGGTATTGGCTGGCAGACTCGGCGTTAGCAAACGTTGGGCCTCCCTCAACGCCCTTGGGAGCGTTTGTGTACAGGAAGTAAGTCCCACCTGGCATTTGCGCGCGAAACCCGCATCGGCCAAGCATGGCTACCATTTTTTCTAGACGGCGGCGGTACTTGGAGCGGGTACGGGGCGGGATAGATGCATCGTCTAGCGCCGCCGCTGCCGCCTTCTGAATCGCTATAAATTGACCGGAATCACAATTATCTTTCACGTCCGCAAAAGCTTGAACAATTTTTGCATTGCCACAGACCCATCCAATCCGCCAGCCGATCATGTCAAAGCCTTTAGACATCGAGTGAATCTCCACTCCGACATCTTTGGCCCCAGGGACCGACAAAAAGCTGAGCGGCTGGTCATCATAGGTGAGCAGAATATGTGCCGCGTCTTGGACGACGACGACCTTATGCGCTTTGGCAAAATCGGTGACCTTCGCGAAGAATGCCTTGGTGGCTACCTTGCCGGTGGGGCTATTCGGATAGTTAATGACCAACAATTTGGTTTTTTCCAGGATATCTCCCGGAATTTTTTCCAGGTCTGGTAGAAAGTCATTCTCTTGTAGTAACGGCAGGCGAAATACGGACCCTCCGTAATAACGCGTATGGGTGCCGGCGACGGGATAACCGGGGACCGTCATCAAGGTCACATCGCCGGGGTTGATGAAGCACGCGGGTATCATGGCCAGGGCGGTTTTAGATCCAATGCAATGGTTTACTTCGGTGGCCGCGTCTAGTTTGACGCCCAAAGCGCCCTGCATAAAACGGGCAACGGCCTGCTTATACTCGCTGATCCCATTATCTGCATAACCGCGATTTTCCGGTCGTCTAATTTCTTTCGCCATTGCCGCGCGGACCGACTCGGGGGCCATGGAATCATTTTCACCAATACCGAAGTCAACGAGCGACCGCTCGGGATGTTCTGCCAAAGCTTTTCTCTTCGCGCGCTTTATCTTCTCGAACTTGTAGATCTCGTTACTTTTGCCGTAATTAACTCCGCCGATCCGTTCGGCAAACCGCGTTTGAAAATATGGGTCGCTCATGAGAACCTTCACAGACAGGGAAACGTGAGAAATAGCCGGGATACACACGATAAATTACAGCGGGCGGTTTGGCCAGACAACCTAGGTGTCTCGTTTTGCTAGCCTACTAAGTATTAGTTTGCCTATTTCAAAATGGTCGAAAGAGTTAGCAAGGTGCATGTCCCCTTACCACGATATAGAATGGCATTGAGACATCCCCTCTCCCCCATCTTGCTGCCGATTGAAGTGCACTTGCTTTGAACGTCCATGACGGCAGCAAGACGGGGGAGAGGGGACATCGGATGTCGTATTCTCCCGGAACAAAAGGAACGTCCTGGTATGCAGTCTTGGCACGGAATAGTCTCCAACTGTTTATACATATATGGACAGAGCCAACAACATGATTCTAAACCTTTGCGTGATCTCCGGTGTTTGCAGTGCCGCCCGGCAGGCGATATCTACTGACCGCTTGGCGTAGCAAGCTGATCCTCTAAAATACCCTCACCAGTTCTGAGGATTCTCTCACACGCTATGGATTGCACGACATGAGTACTCGGCCGTTCGTACATTTGCACTGCCATAGTCATTACAGTTTGCTGGACGGGGCGGCATCCATCGAAAAATTGGTGCAACGCGCCAAAGAACACGGCATGAATGCGCTGGCGATTACCGATCACGGAAACCTACACGGCGCGCTGGAGTTTTATCGGACGGCCAAAGATGCGGGTGTGAAACCCATCGTGGGGTACGAGGCTTACATTGCGCCGGGTAGCCGCTTCCATAAAGATGCTGATTCCGCTCGGGAAGCGAGTTATCACTTAACTTTGCTCGCACAAAACCGTACCGGATTCAAAAATCTGGTGAAATTAGCATCCGCCGCCAGTTTGGAGGGATTTTATTTCAAGCCACGCATCGATAAGGAATTGCTGCAGCAACACGGAGAGGGAATTGTATGTCTTAGTGGCTGCGTGTCGAGTGAGTTCAGCCGCTGCATGTTGCGAGGCCGAAGTCCCGAAGAGAACCTGGATGAAGCCGTCTCGGTAGCTCGCTGGTTCCGTGACCTTTTTGGAGACCGCTATTTCATCGAGGTTATGAACAACGGGTTAGAGATCCAGCGGCTGGCCATGGCAGGGGCTGTCGAAGTCGCTCGCCGATTGGACATACCTATGGTGGCGACCTGCGATGCCCACTATGTCGATCAAGACGACGCCGAAGCCCAAGACATAATGCTGTGCATCAATACGGGCCGATTCCGCACGGATGCCAACCGTATGCGGATGGACGGCAACAGCTACTACTTGAAAAAGCCCGAAGAAATGTACGCGGCTTTTGCCGGTTTTGAGGACGCGGTCGCACAATCGCAGGCGATTGCCGATACCATCGACATCGATTTAGAGTTGGGTAAACGGCACTTTCCGGCCTACAAATTGCCTCCAGAGCAACGCCCGGGGGAGTATCTCAGAGAACTCTGTCTCATCGGACTACATGCACGCTATGCCGCCGATTCTGCGATGTGCCTCAATGGTGTGCTCTCGGATCTGGTCATGCAGCGGTTAGACCGCGAACTGGACGTCATTTCCAAGTTGGGCTTCGAGAACTATTTCTTAATCGTGTGGGACTTCGTCCGTTACGCGCGCGAACAAAACATTCCGGCCACGGCGCGCGGTAGCGGCGTGGGAGCGTTGGTCTGCTTCGCCCTTTACCTAAGCCACGTGTGCCCCATTCGGTTCGACCTGTTGTTCGAGCGGTTCTTAGATGAGAACCGTCGCGAGGCTCCGGATATTGACATTGATTTCTGCCAGGAACGTAGGGGGGAAGTCATTCGATATGTGAAGGAAAAATATGGCGAGGCCAACGTCGCGCAGATCGGTACGTTCGGCACGCTTCAAGCCCGGGCTGCTATTAAAGACGTCGGCCGTGCGCTGAGCGTGCCTCTGGCGCGGGTTACCGAAATCACGAACATGATCCCCAAAGAGTTAGGCATTTCGCTCGATGAAGCACTACAGAAAAGCGACGACTTAAGACGAGTTTATCACTCGGACGCCGACATCAAGGAACTACTGGACTTGGCCCTGAAGATCGAAGGGTTGGCGCGGAATGTCGGCACGCACGCCGCGGCAGTTGTAATCGCAGATAAACCGCTGACGGAATATGTTCCTCTGTGTCGAGTCGCCGGAAAGACAGACGTGATCACCCAGTGGGCGATGGGCGATGTGGAAGCGGCTGGGTTGCTGAAAATGGACTTTTTGGGCCTTCGCAACTTGACCATTTTAGCCAAGTCGGTCGAAATCATCGAACAGACGACCGGCCAGAAAGTTGAACCTCATAAGTTCCCGCTGGACGACCAGGCGACGTTCGCGCTGTTATGTCGCGGTGAAACGAAAGGTATCTTCCAACTTGAAAGCGGCGGCATTCGCGACTTGCTGCAGAAGATGAAGCCAGACCATTTTCGCGACATCATCGCCACGAACGCCTTGTATCGCCCGGGACCTCTGGAAGGAGGAATGGTCGACGACTACGTGGCCGTGAAACACGGGCGAAAGAAGGCCGAATACAAGCATCCCATTATCAAAGAGATCCTGGAAGAAACGCATGGAGTCATGGTTTACCAGGAACAGGTCATGCGGATCCTGAATTGTCTAGGTGGCATTGCGCTATCAAACGCCTACACCTGCATTAAGGCGATCAGTAAGAAAAAACAGTCCATTATCGACACGAACCGCGAGCAATTCTTGGCGGGAGCGACGAAGAACGGTTTATCCGCGAAAGATGCAGCCGAATTCTGGGAATTGATCATCAAGTTCGCGGGCTACGGCTTCAACAAAAGCCACTCCACGGCCTATGCGCTAATTGCCTACCAGACGGCCTTTTTGAAAGCCCATTACTCAGTGGAGTTCATGGCAGCCTTGTTAACTGGCGATATTCCAGGGCGTAATTTCAAGAGGAAGGACTCGCTGGTTGAACATCTGGAAGACTGCCGTCGTATGGAAATCGAGATCGCGCCGCCCAACGTGAATTCATCGGAGGTTGATTTTGCAGTTCGCGACGGAAAGATCATGTTCGGGCTCTCTGCCATCAAGGGTTGCGGTGGTGCAGCGGCCGAAGCCTTGATTCATTCTCGACGTAAAACAGGTCCGTTTCGTTCGATCTTCGATTTTTGTGAACGAGTTGATCCTTCGCAGTGCAGTCGAGCCGCTATGGAAACGCTGATCAAAGCCGGAGCCTTCGATTCGTTGGGAGCTCGGCGGTCTCAATTGCTGGCCGTGCTCGATCGTGCACTGCAAGCCGGCGCGGCATCGCTGGCGGACCGACGAGCCGGTCAAAGGAAACTGTTCGGCGGCTTCGATGACGAGGAACCATCCGCAGCAACCAATAACTTGCCCGAGATCCCGGAGCTTCCCGAGCGCGAACGGTTGTCTTCGGAAAAGGAAGTGCTCGGCTTCTATTTGTCGGCTCATCCGCTGGCTGAACATGAAAAGTCTCTGTCCGCTTATTGCTCACATACCACCGTCGAGATCGTCGAACTGAAAGATAAGACCGAAGTACTTCTCGGCGGCATACTGTCGTCGATCAAGGTGTCGCAAGTGCGAAACCCAAGGCCGGGTGCACCCAGCAAATTCGCCAACTTCGACCTTGAGGACGTGGAAGGATCCATCCGTTGCATTCTTTGGCCCGAGGACTACGAACGCTACTCGCATTTGGTGGAAGCGGATGCGATTTTGGTCGTGCGCGGCGCGGTGGACCGAAGCCGAGGCGGTGAAGAGGCCAATTTGATCGTCAATGAATTGGTCCAACTAGACGGTTTGGATTCACGCTATACCAGCGGAATCGTGATCCGCGTTCCCGAAGAGCCGGACGGGCTGCAATTGCTCGGCCAGGTACGCGAGGTACTACGTGCCTATCCCGGTAAGTGCGACGTTCAATTGATGCTTACGCTACGGGATACCAGCCGCATGTTCGTGAAGTCGCATACGCTCCAGGTGGAAGTAAACCCTCAATTGCGTTCGCGACTCGACGATCTGCTGGGTCCGCATAGTTATCAACTTATTGCCGCGGCGATCGGCAGCAATAACGGGAATCGGTCGCGCAAGAGACCGGCTTAGGGTGGCACGTCCCTGAGAAGCGAGGAACGAGCGTCGAAGGGCGTGGCCGAGCTCCTACGCCCGTGCTGCAGTTTCATCCAGAGTGCGCACTGGCTTGCCGCTGAAAAAGCGTAAGTTGCCGGCAGTGTCCACTCCAGCGGCTGCCAGAAGTGGCACACTTTTCGAGCAGCCGGACGACACCCTGTGTTAAGGCTACG
>JANNPR010000629.1:0-10467 GCA_031400345.1 Planctomycetota bacterium
ATCGAGTCCCGTGGTCGGTTCGTCGTAAAGCATTAGTTCCGGTTCCAGTATTAAAGCTCGCGCTAATCCTACGCGTTTGCGCATACCTCCCGATAGTTCCGCGGGTTTTTTGATAAGTACGGAGTCGGGCAACCCCACCTCGGCCAGCCTAGCCAAAACCAGCTGCTGCATTTCGCTGACACTCGAAGGTCGGTGCTGCCGTAAAGGAAAGGAAACATTCTGCCCCACGGTCATGCTGTCAAACAGAGCTGCATTTTGAAATACAAAGCCGAATCGAATCCTCTGCCGCGTCAGCTCTTGATCACTGAGTTTCGCGACGTCACGACCGTCAAAAAGCACCTGACCCTGGGTGGGCATCACCAGCCCTATGAATGTCTTAAGCAGGACCGTCTTGCCGCAACCGCTTTCACCAATGATGGCGACCGTTTGACCAGTCGGAATGGACAAATTAATGTTGCGCAACACTCTTTGGCGACCGAAGGCGACGCCCATGTCGCGAACTTCGACGATTTTTTCTCTGGATGGTGCGTTGTCGGTAGACATAGCTAAAAGAGCTTGGCCCCGTTTGGCCACAGAGCGTAATAGACCGCATTGAGAATGATTCCCAGGACCAAGTCGATCACCAGGATTAACACGAACGAGTACACAAATGCCGATGTCGCGGCCCGACCCACGCCTTCGGCTCCCGGTTTGCAGTGGAAACCGCGGTAACAACTGATCATCGCAATCACGGCGCCGAAGAAAAAACTTTTAAACACCCCGCTGAACAAGTCGAAGGTACCGACAAACGCTTGCGTGTTCGATAAGTAGTGGTGTTTGTCGATGCCCAGAATGATCGTGCTATAAAAGTTCCCTCCCACAAAACCCATAAAGTCTGCCATCAGGGTGAGTGTGGGGATCAGTAATAAGCACGCTAAGAATCGGGGGACTACCAAGTATTGCAGCGGATTGGCACCCATACTCGCGAGCGCGTCGATTTGCTCGGTGACCCGCATCGTCCCTAACTCTGCCGCCATGGCACTGCCCACTCGCCCGGCCAACATGGTGGCGGCAAGCACAGGCCCCAATTCTCGCACCAACGACATGTTGATCACCGCCCCGAGACGGGATTCGAGTCCCAGTTGACGGAATTGGTCGTAACTCTGCTCGGCCAATACCATGCCGATGAACGTCCCCGTCAATGCGACCACAGGAAGGCTCATTACTCCCACCTGATAAAAGCAGGGCAACATGGTCTCCTTGCGCGGCAATCGCGTGAGCATCCAGGAGACAGTGCGCCAACAAAACAAGGCCCAGTCCCCAATGGCCGTGACACCGTTCAAGACTGCAGCGCCCCACTCAGCCACCCAGGCGCCAAGCCGCGTCGAACCATGGTTCTGATTCGCGACATGATCCAGATTCGTGACGGCAGACATCGCACCGTACCTTTAGAAACAAATTTTGACGAGCAACGCAATTCTGACGACCTTGCGGATCAACTGTCGCGCATGCCGAACCGCAGCGTACCGCCGCATCCGTTTCTGTGTTTCGTTTTCCCGCAGCTCGAATGGCGCGGACTGTCCGAATGATGAGCGCGAAACGAGACCAGTCAACTCGAGAAGCGCGCGGATAATACGGGAGGCAGCAATTAACGAAAACACCAAATCTAGCGTGAAGCTAAACGCCCGCAGCAATTTGCATAGGTTACGAAGCCAGGATCGACGTGCTAGCCCGGAGCTTAGCAAAGGGCCCAGAAGAACGAAGCTATCGCCGGTTTAACATCTGAACATGGCCTAACGCGATTCAGCCGTTGGTAACTTTGCTCGAGGTTTCGTAACCAATGACACCAAGATTAGCACTACAAACCCAAACGGTATGGTTACGATCCCCGGCTGACTGACAGGTTCCCACGCTTGCTCGGCTGGAAGTCCATAAATCGATTTAAAGGTGTCTTGGCTTAGGAGAATCCATCCAAGCGACGCCAGCATACCGACAGTAACGGCTGCCGCGATGCCTTCTTTCGTCGTCCCTTTCCAAAATAAAAGCATGATCAATGACGGCAGATTGGCTGACGCCGCAATGCTGAATGCCCACCCAACCAAGTACGTCACATTCATGTCTTTAAACAAGATTCCCAACACCATAGCGATGATACCGACCACCACAGAGGCGATTTTCGCGATTCGCACTTTGTCGTGATCGGACAAGTCGAATTTCATCACACTGGCCAACAGATCATGCACCACTGCGCCGGCGGCGGCAACGATCAGTCCGCTGACGGTCCCCAAAACCGTAGTGAAGGCGATCGCGGAAATAATCGCGAAAAGCAAGGGGCTTAGACTTTTCGCCAACAGCGGCGCTGCCATATTCGAGTCCGTGAGATCGAGTGATCCGCTCGTCATCGCACCCAGTCCAATGAACAGCGTCAACACGTAGAAGAATCCGATGCTGGCAATGCCGACAATTGTGCTCTTTCGCGCAGCCGCTTGGTCCTTGACGGTGTAATAGCGAATTAAAATGTGCGGCAACGAGGCCGTCCCGCAAAACAGGGCCAGCATGAGCGACAGAAAATTCAGCTTCCCCGATAGCTTGTCGTCGCGCAGACCCTTAAAGGTCGGATGATTTCCCGGGCTGAGTATCTCTCGACCAGGAGTCGGCTTGGGCGTATAGATCGTAGACTTATTCCCTTCAGCATCGACGGTCGTCTGCGAATCCCAAAGCACAACTTCGCTCTCTTGAATCGTGCGCAGAAACGCCAGCGGTGTGAGCGGACCCGTTGATTTTTGTCCCTGAGGAAGTTTGCTTAGCTGACCTACTGGACGAAGGTCGGGCGACCCGACCCGCGATCCTTGCGGGAATCCGTTAACGATCCGCGTTCCGTCTGGCCGAATCGTCAGGGTTTGCTCCGTTTCAGGCTGATCCGCTACCGTCAGTCCTCTACCCAAGATCATCACGGTGAGAACCGTACTAAAGATCACCAGCAATGAGCCTTTCAGGAACTGTACATAGGTGGTGGAAACCATGCCGGCCGTAACCACGATAAGAGTGACTACAGCTCCGACAATGATGACGCCAACCTGATGTGAAAAACCAAGCAGTGGCCGGATTAACGCACCCGCGCCTACCATCTGCGGAATCAAGTAAAAGATACTGACTACGAGAGTGCTAATCGCCACCGACAATTTGATTGCCCGTGACTGAAAACGACTGTCGAGCGCATCGGCGAAGGTGTACTTTCCCATTCGCTTCAACGGTTCAGCCACAACGAACAGAGCCACCACCCAACCCGCCAAATAGCCGATTGAGTACAAAAACCCGTCGTATCCGTAGAAGGCGATCATGCCACAGATACCTAAGAAAGATGCGGCCGATAAGTAATCGCCGGCAAACGCAATTCCGTTAACAAACCAGTGAATGCCGCCGCCCGCCGCGAAGTAGGCTTTTGCCGATCGCGCGCGACGACCAAAGTAAAAACTCAAACCTAAGGTAAACCCCAGAAACAGGGCGAAAACGGCAATTGCCGTGAAGGATCGTTCGTAAATCAAGTTGTGGTTTCCTTGGAGTCGCTCGTGGAGACCGGTGAGCGGCAAGCCCAACCGTAGATTAGCGACAGGATGAAGGCTAACAGGATCAGAGCCAAACCGTAGACGATTGCCAAGTTGATTCCGGCAACAAATACCGCGTCCATTAGCGAGCGGTAGAAGGCCGTCAGCAATACGTACCCAAGGTAAAAGGCCGAGTACAAAACGAACAGGAATAGCCCTAATCGGCTGTTGCGTGACGCCGTTGCCTCGCCTTCCGGTTCATCGGATGGGGTCGAGTGGTGGTCCAGTCCAACCATGCTACGGGTACCTTCAACAAAGTTGCAGTTTCTCGGGTTCCTAACGAGACGCGACTCGCAAGCGATTGTCAATACTTACCGTTTTAGCGTTTGTAACGAGGTCCGTCGTTTGCACAGTGACCGAGACAGTTTGACCCGAGGCAACTTAAGAGCGGAAAGATGCCTCCCAAAGGTCATAGACTACCTGGTTTCTGGAATAATCTTAACAAACTCAGAACAATCATTGAAAAAAATGCTTTGTTCGTCAAAAACGTCAAACCACCACGACCGGAACTGCCGATAAACGGGTTGACGATGGACCGTCAGTGCCAGCATGACGCCGCGCGAATAGTGCTGGCACACTAACTTGTGACAAGGAAGATACAACATGGGCAGATGCCGTTTGCGCGTCTATTACGGGCCTCAAGAAGACCTCCAGACAATCCAGGAAGAGCCGTTCGAGGCTCGCCCGCAGACTGTCACTGTGGCTTTGGGAGATGTATTGCCTTTGTTAGCTGATGCTCTGCGCAGTAAGCGATCTTGGGTAGAGGATTTTCACGAGGATGAAGTCACGATTACTTCGGACTTATACGAAATTCTCATGGCGTATCAACACTTTCGACGGCCAACGGCCTAGGCCACATTGCGCGACTAAGCTTCTAATAAGCCCGGCTGGACCGGGCTTTTTTATTGGACACAGCCAACGAATAATTGGCAGTGAATAAGCGAGACGGCAATGAGTGACGAATCTCTTCAAAATGATCCTGATGACATCGACGAAATACCCGAATTGGAAACGGACGAGGATCGGCGAGCTCAGGTTCAATATCTGGTCGATTCGATCAAGGAAACCGCGGACAAGCTGATTCGTGACGGCACCTCGCGAGGGGATCTGAAAATCCTGAATCGCACGCTTCGCGAACTGCGATACGCTTTCAAGGTGTTTTCGCCATACCGGCACCGGCGGAAGGTAACCGTCTTTGGCTCCGCGCGAACTCGCCCTGACCACCCGACATACTTGCAGGCTTTCGAATTTGGGAAAGCGATTGCCAAACACGATTGGATGGTCATTACCGGCGCTGCAAGCGGCATCATGGAGGCCGGGCATAAAGGTGCCGGCCGTGATCTCGCCATGGGGCTGAATATCATGCTGCCATTCGAGCAGGCGCTGAACGACGTGATCGCCGGCGACACCAAGTTAGTGCACCTGAAATACTTCTTTACTCGAAAACTGATGTTCGTGAAGGAATGTGATGCCGTCGTTTGCCTGCCGGGTGGCTTCGGAACGCTGGACGAGGGACTGGAGGTTTTGACACTACTCCAAACCGGCAAACATGACATGATGCCTGTGGTTTTACTTGACGCATCCGGCGGGCGCTATTGGCAAGGTCTTCACGATTTCATTCTGAATCAACTGCTATCAAACGAGATGATCTCACCGGAAGACCTTAACCTCTATCGGATCACGGACAATTGTGAAACTGCGGTCGAGGAAATAACGAATTTCTACCGCATCTACCACAGCATGCGCTACGTCAAACGTCGTTTGGTTTTTCGACTTCAAAAGGCGTTATCTCCGCAAATGGTGGATCGCGTCAATCACGAATTCTCCGACATCTTAACGGGAGGAAAATTCGTGCAATCGGCGGCCCTGCCGATGGAACAGGATGACTCGTTGCAACATATGCCGCGGCTAATTTTCCAATTCAATCGCCGCAGCTCGGGTCGACTCCGGCAGCTAATTGACTGCATTAATACCGATGACGAAAGCCTCCCGCCCTCGTAGGTCGGGCACTCCTGCCCGCCTTTTCTCGCGACGGGGGACGGGCTTGTATGCCCGATTTGTCACCAGACACTCGCTATTGCCACGAACACGTGTTGCGGATACTCTCCCGCGACTTCCGGACGGTGGAATTGTCGTCGCCCGTAAATCCAAGCGAGTATGACTTGTGTTTGGCTGCCAGGCATTCAACATCGATTGGCGAACAACTCAGCTGTCGTCCCTCTTGCTAGCCCTGATGGCCAGCGGCGGATGCCAATTCGCCGCCACGGGGCACAATCAAGAAGGCGTCCGATTGTTCCAGCAGGGACAACAGCACGCTGCACTCCAGCAATTTCAAGATGCCATTGCCGCCAATCCGCGAAATCCGGACGCATACTACAACCTAGCAGCCACGATTCATCGCGTGGGCACTCAGAATTCCAATCGAGAATGGCAAAATCAAGCAGAAACTCTCTATAACCAGTGTCTGGATTTGGATCCGAATCATGCGGAATGTTATCGAGGCCTAGCCGTACTTCTGGCCGAGACGAATCGTTCTGACAAGGCTTTCGCACTGCTCAAGAATTGGGCGGTTCGCAGCCCGACGATTGCGGATGCACGAGTTGAGCTGGCCAGAATGTACGAAGAATTCGGGGACAAAGATACGGCTCAGTTGCAACTGCATCAAGCGTTACAAGTCGATCCTAATAGCCACCGAGCGTGGTCGGCATTAGGTCGATTACGTGAACAGTCTGGCGACTACACTCAGGCTCTTGCAAATTATCAGCGAGCCTTCCAGCTCAACGGGTCTCAGCCCCAGATCGCCGAGCGCATCGCTTCGCTCAGTCGATCGGTCCCCGGAGCAACTTCTCCAACGCCACCTGGTTCTACCCGAATCGTGGCGGCACCCGGTGCGCCCCGCTATTAAGACATTGGTCACTGGTCACTGGTCACTGGTCACTTGTGATCGGCCACCTTTCGTCAAGATTTTAGTCCGCGGTTGTTTCGGATTACCACGCTTAAACTCGTCTATTCGGCGATGCACGCACGTGCGTTGGAACGCCGGCTTTCGGTGGACGCTCGGCAGGGACATAATTGGCAGCTGAGTTGCGGTGGCGACCGCACTTGGAAGTCGGACGGTCTCTCGAGTCGGCGGCATCTCAGAAACACTCCACTGGTCCCGACGTCGAGACCAATGACCAATGACCAATGACCAATGACCAATGACCAGTGACCAATGACCAGTGACCAGTGACCAGTGATTCGTAGAATCGGCGGAAACTTGCTAACAATGGCAATTGAGGATGACCATGACGTCGGTAACCGAACGTGTATTCAATTTCTCATCTGGACCGGCTGTATTACCGGTCTCCGTCTTGGAAGAAGTTCAGCGCGACCTACTATGTCTGCCGGGGGCCGGTGCTTCGATTTTAGAAATCAGTCATCGGAGTAAGGCGTTTCTGAAAATCCTGGAAGAAACAAAAGCCGGGTTGCGGCATCTTTTGTCGGTTCCGGACAGCTATGAAATCTTGTTCCTACAGGGCGGTTCGCGGCTGCAATTCTCGATGATACCCATGAACCTTTTACGGGATCAAACGCAGCCAGCGGATTACGTCCTGACTGGATCCTGGAGCAAGTACGCTGTGGTCGAAGCGCAAAAGGAGGGGCCAACTCGAGTTGTCTGGGATGGCAAAGCTACGAACTATGACCGGCTTCCAACAGCGGCTGAATGCAAAAATAACCCGCTGGCGGCCTACGTGCACATTACGTCCAACGAGACCATTCAAGGCGTCCAGTTTTCTGGCGAGCCCGATACGGGTGGCGCTCCACTGGTATGCGATTCCTCGTCCGATTTTCTGTCTCGTTCCGTTCCTATCGAGCGGTACGGAATGCTCTACGCTTGTGCTCAAAAGAATGCGGGCCCGGCTGGCATTACCGTCGTTATTGTCCGCCAGGACTTGTTGGAACGCAGCCAAGCATCGCTTCCGGGCTACCTTAGCTATCAAGTCCACGCCAAAGAGAACTCCCTGTTCAACACTCCCAATACGTTCGGTATTTATATGGTCGGATTGGTTGTGCGTTGGCTAACAGAGGACATTGGCGGCCTGACAAAAATGTTTGAAATCAATCGGCACAAGGCGCGGCTGCTATACGATGTGATTGACGCCAGCAATGGTTTCTATCAAGGTCATGCACACAAGGATTGCCGTTCACTGATGAATGTGACATTTCGACTGCCCTCGCCTGAACTGGAGCAATCCTTCTTTTCACTGGCCCAGGAGCGTGGGCTGGACGGGTTACCGGGCCATCGCAGTGTGGGTGGTGTGCGCGCGTCGATTTACAATGCGATGCCACTACAAGGCGTACAAACCTTACGCGAATTCATGTTAGACTTCTTGGCCAAGCATTCGAAATAGGAGCCGGCTTGGCAAGACGTCAGGAACGGAGATCTTGTACCGCTTGGCGTTTTGCCGCCGATTGAATCAATGTCGAAAGTGATCGTGCTGGATAAGATTTCCAACGAAGGACTGGACCTGCTTCGCGCCGCAGCGGAAAAAGGGATTCAATTCGAAGTTCGAACAGGGCTGAAGGGGAACGAGCTGCGGCAGGCTCTGGCAGAGTTTGATGGAGCCATATGCCGGAGTGGCGTCAAGATCACTGCCGACGCGCTGGAAGGCAATCGGCGGCTGAAGGCCATCGTCCGCGCCGGAGTAGGCACGGACAACATCGATAAGAATGCGGCCACCCGGTTAGGCATCATCGTGATGAACACGCCTACCGGAAACACAATCAGTACCGCGGAACACGCCTTCGCCTTAATGTTGGCGCTTTCGCGAAATATTGCGCCGGCGCATCAAAGCCTGGTCGAGGGACGCTGGGACCGCAACCGATACATGGGCGCCCAATTGGCCGATAAGACCTTGGGTGTCGTGGGACTTGGCCGAATCGGTCAGGAAGTCGCTAAACGCGCCGTGGCCTTCCAGATGCGCGTGCTCGGTTTTGACCCATTTGTTTCCGAGGAACAAGCCGCGAAGCTCGGAATTGAACGCGTCGAAAGTGTACACGACATGCTTCCGCGGGTGGATTACTTAACCGTCCATACACCGTTGACGGCCGAAACGAAGAGTCTGATCGGCGAACGCGAAATTCAGATGCTGAAACCGGGCGTCCGTCTGATCAACTGTGCCCGCGGAGGAATCTATGACGAAGCCGCGTTAGTCACCGGACTGAAAACGGAAAAGCTCGCCGGCGTTGCGCTGGACGTATTCGAAAACGAACCTTGCACGGACAGTCCGCTATTTAAAATGCCCAATGTCCTCTGCACTCCGCATTTGGGCGCCAGTACAGAAGAAGCCCAGACGCAAGTCGCGATCGAAGCGGTACACTTGCTAATCAACTTTCTGACCACCGGAGAAGTTCGGCATGCAGTCAACATGTCGACGATCGACCCCAAGACGTTGGAGCTGCTGCGGGGCCATCTGGATGTGGCCTATCGGTTGGGACTACTCATGTCTCAGTGGCATGTGGGCAGCGTCGAATCTTGCAACCTGACTTATCGTGGGGAAGTCACCAAGAAAGATACGCATCTGTTGACTGCGGCCTTTTGTGCCGGCCTTTTGGAGCGGGCATTGGCTGCTGACGTCAACATTGTCAATGCACAGGTGCTGTTGAAGGAACGAGGAATCAGTGTCACGGAGACATCACGCAGTGAAATGGGTGCCTTTAGTTCCTCGATTACTGCCGATGTTGTCAGCGACGGCAAGAAGTTCGCTGCCGGAGGAACCTTATTCGGCAATAACATGCCGCGACTCATTTTGTTGGGCGATTATCGCTTAGAGGCGTATCTCGATGGTAAACTGCTGTTCTTCACGCACAATGACGTACCAGGCATTATTGGGTTAGTGGGAACAGTCTTCGGTGAACACAACGTGAATATTGCACAGATGTCGGTCGGCCGAGCCGGTGTGCAACAGGGTGGGGAGGCCATCGGAGTTTTGAACTTAGACAACCTGCCGCCTCAGGCAGCCATTGATGCTGTAACGAGTCATAAGGATATTCACAGCGTGCGTGTGATTGACCTCCCGCCAGCATTTGTCTATCCATCGTGGATGCAGAAGTAAGTCTAGTCGTTTGTCGTCAGTCCCTGACGAATTGCTGCGGGAAACTTCATGTTCCAATCCATCAAGCAACGACTTCTACGTAACGAAATCGTGCCGACATTTGCAGTCGCCCGGGTAATCCATCCGGTAGTGATCGAGATGTTTGCGCTCGCAGGAGGTTATCGAGCATTCTGGATTGACCAAGAGCATTGCCAGAATACGACTGAGCAACTGCTGGTGGCGGCTTTAGCTGGACGCGCTCGTGACTTGGATTGTTTTGTGCGTATACCGCCGACGGGCTATTGGCAGGTGACACAGTGCCTGGAGGCAGGAGCCAGCGGTGTCATGGCCGCGCAAATACACTCGGCAGAACAGGCCGCACAGTTTGTGTCGTGGACTCGTTTTGCTCCACAAGGGACGCGGGGACTAAATACCAGCGGGCGGGATGCAGACTACACGCACAAATCGCCCGCGCTATTCGCCAGCGAGGCAAATCGCGACGTGTTTGTGGCCATCCAAGTGGAGACTCTCGGATCGTTGGACGACATCGACGAAATTGCCGCACTGCCGGAGGTGGACCTGTTATTTGTGGGCCCTGCCGATTTGTCGCTGTCGTTAGGAGTCGTCGGACAGTTTCATCACGAGAAACTTTGGGAGGCGATTGGCAAAGTGGCCGCCGCTGCGAAGAGCAACGGCAAATCCTGGGGTGCGGTAACACCCGACCCGCAGTTCGCCGAGCGAGCTATCGAATTGGGCTGCCGCATGCCCTCCATGGGAAATGATGTGCTGATCCTGCGTCGCGGCGT
>JANNPR010000631.1:0-1794 GCA_031400345.1 Planctomycetota bacterium
ACAGGAGGCGGACAAAGAATCTTCCGACATGTCGCCTCCCACGATCGAAACCGGATCGGTGACCGAGAAATCAAGCACCGAATCCTCGTCAACTACTACTCCACAGAACGGTTCATTAAAGACGGACGGAGTTAAGAATCACTCGGCTCATGAGGAGACCGCATCGCCGGCCGCTACCGAGCTCGTCCCTTCCACAACACCGGGTACACAGAAATCGGGCAAAGATAACGCGGCGGACGACGGGCCAAAAAACGGCGAGCCAACGACGGAGCCGGTCACGACCTCCGATCCTGCGAGCGATTCCGTAAATGGCGCATCAACGGCTACGTCCGCGACAAATGCTAAGCTGCGACCGGCCATCGACAAGTCGGCCAATCCAAAGATTCAGCCAGGTGATTGGGCGCAATGGGGTGGTTCCAGCTACCGTAACAATGTTCCCGAGGTCACCAGCAAAATCCCTACCCAATGGGTACCTGGCGAATTCGATCGTAAGACTGGTAAGTGGCTCAAAGATAAAGCCGAAAATGTTAAGTGGGTTGCGCAACTGGGCAGTCAAAGCTACGGAAACCCAGTGGTTGCTGGAGGTCAGGTTTACGTCGGCACGAATAACGGTAATGGTTATCTGAAACGGTATCCGTCGGAAGAAGTCGACTTAGGGTGCCTGTTAGCCTTCCGCGAATCGGATGGTGAGTTTCTTTGGCAGCATTCCAGCGAAAAATTGCCGAGCGGACGCGTGAATGACTGGATGCAAATGGGGATTTGCTGCGCCCCTTACGTGGAAGGTGATCGGTTGTGGTTCGTGACCAGTCGCGGCGAAGTGCGTTGCTTGGATGCCCAAGGTTTCCGCGACGGGGAAGACGACGGCCCCGTTCAAAACGATATGGCAAAATTAGTTGAATTCATGAAGGCGGAAGATCCAACTTTGGACCAAGTGGCTGGAATCGTCGAGCAACTCAATGCATCTAAAATCGCCGACGAGCTCAAAACGAAACTCATCGAAGTCCATGAGCCGCTATCCGACGATGCCGCCGTCAAAGTGGATACCGAGGGGAAGAAATGGACAATCTCCACGTCAATTCGCGAAGCGAACCGCACGCTGACGGTGATGCTCCAGGGCCCGAAATTGGTCGTTTCCAAAGTGATGACGCCCGATGACAAGGATGAGGCAGACGTGGTTTGGGCCTACGACATGATGAAGCAGCTAGAAGTTTTTCAGCACAACATGTGCAGCTGCTCGGTGACTGCTTGGGGAGACATCCTGTTCGTGTGCACGTCGAACGGTGTCGATGAATCGCATATTAATATTCCTGCCCCACACGCGCCAAGTTTCATGGCCATGAATAAGCATACGGGCGAGGTCTATTGGACCGATGCCTCTCCAGGACTCAACATTCATCATGGTCAATGGACTTCTCCTACTGTCGCCATGCTGGGCGGGGTGCCGCAAGCGTTGTTCGGTGGTGGCGACGGTTGGCTGTATAGTTTCAAAGCCGATACGGGCAAGGAAGGCAAGCCGGAACTTCTCTGGAAGTTTGACTGCAATCCGAAGGATGCCAAATTGATTTTAGGCGGTCGAGGAACTCGAAACGACATCATCGGTACACCGGTCGTTTACGACGGTCTGGTGTACATCGCAGTCGGACAGGATCCAGAACATGCTGAAGGCATCGGCCATATGTGGTGTATTGACCCCAGTAAGCGCGGCGATGTTAGTTCCCATTTGGCAGTGCGTGTGGATGATCGTGACCATCCGATTCCTCATCGGCGCGAACAGGCAGTGAACGCGGAGAAGGG
>JANNPR010000677.1:0-5391 GCA_031400345.1 Planctomycetota bacterium
AAACGTAGTAAGTTCCAGCCATCGATCCGGAACATCATCGGGTTTGACCGTCGTTTTGGGAGACGGGCTGCCGCTCGATCGTGTATATACCGGCGCGGCGGTAGGGCTTTCGGCGACCAGCTTCGGCGTGACACCAGCCTCGTTATGCACTTTGATCAGAAAAACTCGCCAACCATTTTGTGTGAGCACTGCCGAGACATCCCCCCGCGACACTTTGACTCGCTGCTCAGGATTGATATTCACAGCGGCCAGGGCGAGGGGGTCGAGCGCTTCCTGGATCTGCCGAACGGCCTTTCCTTCGTCCGGTTCAGCGATCGCTTTATCGAGTAGCGAGCGTAGATCCGCCGTCAGTGGTTCTCCCAAGTATTCCAAGGCCTCGGCGATTCTTGTAGCTTGCGCTTTGAGTGGTTGTGATTCCACATCCGTGATGAGCGGCAGGCCCTGCGCAGAAGTGGATGAACTTATGGTCAATAGTGCCAGCACCGCCAGCCAGTTCGACGTACGCACGACAGACTCCTTGTTTCAAACGTGACACGACAGACGTATTTCCGGAAAATAATGCTCTTATGGCGACGTTATCTTGAGCATCTTTTGTTGACAGAAGCAAGCAGTGGCGACCTATAGATGGGAATTCATTCGGTCCCCTTGAGTTCTGCACGTGCATCTCGGATGATCAGCGTCCGCAAATGGGCCTTTCCAAGCCCTTAGCAACATCTGGCATTGACATTCATCGATCAAGGAAACTGCAGCGATGTCCGAAAATCCGAGCGTCATCCTTTCCGGTTTCGCTGACGAAGCAGCCAACCAAAAACAAGCTGTTCAGCAGTTTGCAGCCTTTGCCGCCATGGGGTTGCAATACTACAGCATCCGATTCATCGATGCCGGTAACGGTATCAAAAATGTCATGCAGCTGACCAAGTCGGAAATTACCCACATTCGACACTTAGAAGATGAATATGGTTTGAATGTCACCTCACTGGGGTCGCCCATCGGCAAAGTAAAGCTATTGGACGTCGAGGACGGTACGAAGAATCGGTTCGTGCCATTCAAGAAATACTTAGCGGACGATGTCAAGAAGGCTTGCGAGCTGGCACACGCATTCGAAACAAAGTTGATCCGTGGATTCTCGTTTTATCATCCACGAGGTACGGATCCGCTGCTTCACCTGGCTCAGGCGGCTGACCAGTTGGGACAAATCGCCGAAACTTGCCACCGCAGCGATCTCATCTTCGGTTTAGAAATCGAAGCCAACCTGGTGGGACAATCCGGACCGATTATGGCCGACCTCTACCGACGAGTAAATCATCCTTCCCTGGTCACTATTTTCGATGCGGGCAATATAGTGACGCAGGGATGCGATGCGAGCGAAGTGTTCGCTCAGTACGCAGCGATGAATCCGGGTATGGGGTGGATGCATATTAAAGATTACCGGCACCCCGTCGCCATGCAACGTACGACGCACGTCGATGAAGAGGCACTCAAGCATTTTGTGCCCGCCGACATCGGAGACAGTGGCCACGAAGCAATCTTGCGGGACTTCCGGGAGCTCATTCCCAAGCTCGAGAAAAAGTTGAAGAAGCTGGGAGTTCCAGGCGTCTTTTTAGATCTTGAACCGCATGTCAAAGGGGGTGGGCAGTTCGGCGGATTCAGCGGTCCCGACGGCATGGCAGTCGCCCTACGTGGGCTGTGCCGAGTGCTGGACTACGTTGGCATCGATTACCACCTGCGAGACTTCGAAGACATCCGCGCGGCCCGGGGATTTTGACATTGTCGAATCGTCAGAATCCTTCGCCATTCAAGCCTCATCCTTGGTGCTGCTGAATTGCTTCAAACGAATAACATTCGCCGGTCCGAATCGCTCTTCAGGCAGAATCATGGAAGTGATCCATAGTCCAAACTTTTCGCCGACTTTGACTGCTTCGCCGAGCGCCAGCCGAGTTGCACCGACCTCAAGAATCAGCGATTCGTCGCAGGCTTTGTTGAACTGAATGATCGATCCGGGGCCAATCGTGAGCACCTGCTGAACCGTCTGCCGCGTTTCCGCGAGGGTGACAATCACCGGGACTGCAATCTTGAGCAGACTCTGCGTGTACGGCGGCATTTGTTTCAGGCCGTCTTCAAGCCCCTTGTACTTAATAACGTGACGGGGGTTGGCTGTGGAACGCGCCTGTCTCAACGGTGCCGATGCTGTCGCCGATTCGCCTGGAGTGGGTGTGATGCTGTCCGCAATCGGACTCGAAACGGATGTACCTACCCCCAACGCCACCGGCGTTCCACCCGCTCCGCCTGTCATTGCCGATTCGGAACTTTGGGAAGTCGAGCTGTTGGTCATCTAGTTCCTGTTTCCAAAGTCCTCACTTGTAGACGGGCACTCTTGCCCGTCTTTTCGTAGGATGGGCGCTCTTGGCCGTCTTTTCTCTTTTCGTAGGATGGGCATTCTTGCCCGTCTTTTCCCGAAGCAATGGACGGGCAGGAGTGCCCGTCCTACGACCGCTAATTGATGAACCGCATAGTCATCGACCGCAGACAAGAAAAACTTGTCTTATTCCTATGCAGTTTCCCAGAATTGTGGCAAGCAATGTCTGACTTAGCTTAATCGATGTAGCTTTGACACTCTTCCAGTTCCGACCCACTCCGCCACAAAGATACTGCCGTCATGTCCGAAGCAGGCGTCGTGGGGATGCACGAACTTGCCGTCGTGCCATTTGCTCTTATCGCCGCGAATTTGACCACCGTCCTTGCCTGTGACGCGGGCCACATCTTCACCCAACCGGGCCACAACCTCGTTTTTCTCATTGAGCAGCGTGACTCGAGCATGTAGTTCCGGTATCACCAAAAGGTTCTTCCAAGTTTCCGCATTGGCGGGCAGCCCGTATCCTTTTAGAGTTTCGATGTATTTCCCGTCCATCGAAAAATACTGCAGGGTGTGATTGGCCCGATCGCAGATGACGATGGATGGCTTTCGCCCCGATCGCTTGTCGATCCAAATGCCATGAGGAGTGTTAAACTTGCCTTCGCCGCCGCCCGGGCCACCGAAACAAGATTGCCACTTTGCATGTTTATCATAACGATGCACATAGAACGCGCCGTAACCATCGACTAATAAGAAACCTCCATCATCTAAAAAGGCGAAATTAGTCGGCATGAATCGATCTCGCCCCCATTGACCTGTCGGCTTCTTATCCTCATCGACCGCGTAGACTCCCGATTCCATAGGAGCATACTGTTGCCACACTGTCTCGCCCTTCAGGTCCATCTTCGCGAAGGTCTTCAGGTGCTGATAAGCGCAGACATATAAATATTCCTGTCCATTCTCGTCGCGAATCTCGATGCCGTGGCCACCACCTTGAAACTGCGATCCAAACGATCGAATGTATTTTCCATCCGGATCGAATACAAAAATTGAAGGATGGTCCTTTTGATTTGCCAGTCCTTCATGGATCACGTATAGGCAACCGGACTTATCAACGGCCACATTGTGCGTCGTCTGCCAACGGAACTTCGCTGGCAACTGCGGCCATTCATGGATCACCTCGAATTTGTGTTCGCCCTCGCCAACCACCAAAGACTTATTAGTCTTACTTGCCGTCAAGATCCTGGGAACTGCAATCGCGGCTGCGGTTCCGGCCGCTGCCGAGGCTAGAAACTTGCGACGTGAAACGGTTGCTGACATGAGTGCACCTCGTACGTTACCGAGTCCGGATGTAGATATGTGTAGTGCCAGAAGTGGCACACTTCAGCGCTTGGCCTCTTTTATCCCCAGACAGTACAGCGACTCTTGGCGTTTGCCGTCGACCTGTTCGGCAACTCGCATATAGATGTGTCCGCCACAAATGGTTGGGGTAGCGAAGACGTCCTCGCCAAGTTGGTTCTCGGCAAGCAGTGTAAAGGATTCTGGTGCGGCTTTGAAAATGAATGTCTGGCCGGCTTCGTTGGTTGCGAATATCTGCTCGCCGACCAGCACCGGCGAAGCGCTAAAGGTACCGCCGAGCCTACCTTTCCAAATCTCCTTGCCGCTATCACTTTTCCAGCACATCGCAATCCCCGCGTCGAGCACGCCATATAAATATCCGTCGCGAACGAGCAGCGACGGAACATAGACGCGAGTGTTGTTCTCCCAAGCAATTTTGCCTGAGCCATCGGCGTACACCGCCGCGAGATGGTTCTTTGGATAGCCTCCACTTGTGAAGATGCGTTCCCCGTCTGTTACGGTGGATGTCACGCATTCGGTTGTCGAACCTTCGGTCTCCCACAGTTTCTTGCCGGTGAGCGGATCTAAGCTGGTGATCAGATCACAGCCGGTGAACAGCAACTGATTTCGCCCCGCCACATTCAAGATGATTGGCGACGTGTAGTTCGGTACACTCGGTCGCTGCTGGGTCCAGACCACCTTACCCGTAGCTCGATCCAAAGCCGAAATTGCGCCCGTCCCTTTGTTATCCGCCGAAACGATTACCAAGGATTGGTAAATCGAGGGAGACGACCCGAATCCTTGGTGCGTCACGAAGTCAGTGATTTTCGTTTGCCAGATCGACTGACCTTCGCGCGTTAACGCCGTGGTGAAAACCGCTCCCTGATGAACGAAGTTTACAAATACACGTTCGCCGTCACATGCTAAGGTGCAGGACGCTAAGGAACTCTTGCTGTTCCCCTTCTTTTCGAATCCGCCGCGATGAATTTCAGCCTGCCAGAGCTTATTCCCCGTTTGCCGATCAAAACAAATTACCGCTTGAATCTCTTGTTCGTGATCGGCGGTGGCTAGAAACGCCTGATTTCCGACAACCGTTGCGGATCCGTGTCCGCGACCGGGAATCTGTGCTTTCCACAGCACGTTTTCCGTGTGGCTCCATCGCAGCGGCGGTTTCTGATCCGCAGCCGCGGCCCCGTTTCGATCCGGCCCCCGCCACCATGGCCAGTCCGTGCTGGCAAATGAAAACGAGCTCGAGTCGGACGTTTTCGCAGAATCGCCGGCGCTGACGGAGGTTGCGGCTAGAACCTCGAGCCCAGACAAGCAGACGATCAAAAAGAAACGAGTCATGTGGAAATTTCGCAGTGGAGGAAGGTAGTACTTAGACATCCGTTGGCGGCGAGTAAGCGAAAAACAACGAAAGTGTCCTGAATGGATACGATCAACAAGTCAGTTTCGGATTGGCTAAGTGGATTGGAACCGCCGTGCCCGCCAGCGCTTGCTGCTTGTTCTTTCAGCCAATTCGTTTAGGGAGATTCTTTGCCCGATTCGTCTTTTTTCTGAGGTTCATCGTTCGCGGCTGCTTCCTTTGTGTCCGTTTCTTTGGCGTCTTCTTTGCTTTCATCCGTAGACTTTGCTTCGCCACTCGCTTCTTGGTACCGGTCGAGAGATTTCTCGAGTTGAGCCTTAATACTATCGTCGGC
>JANNPR010000694.1:0-5125 GCA_031400345.1 Planctomycetota bacterium
ATTGTCCCAAGCCGGCTTCCCGCGCGGCGAGATCAGCAAGGCATTTTCCTGGCTCGAAGGTCTCTCGACGCTGCGTACGCACGCCGTTCAACCGGCGCCCGGCCGGTCGAGCTCGCTGCGCCTGTACTCGACGCACGAGCGGGAAAAGGTGCAGGTCGAGGCGCGCGGCTTTATTTTGTTCCTGGAACAAAGCGGCGTGCTCGATTCGGTGACCCGCGAGCTCGTCATCGAGCGCATCATGGCGCTCGACACTGACCAGATCGATCTCGAACAATTGAAGTGGGTGATCCTGATGGTGCTGTTCAATCAACCCGGCCAGGAACACGCCTATGCGTGGATGGAAGACCTGGTTTTCGAGGGCCTCCCGGACCGGCTGCATTGAAACCGCCCGCCCGCCGCATCACCGGGGCGTGCTCGCGCTTGACAACCCCTCCCGTGCATCGTTGACAATCATGCCCCGGCCGCGATCGAACTGATGTGCGGTACGAATCGGCCTGGCTTACCGGCGATGGGTGCGTGGATCACGTACGGTTTGGGCACCGAGAACGAAGATCTGCCGGCCTACGTCGTGTTGCACGATACACGACCGAGAGGCGATGACCAGATTTGGTCCGCTGGCTTCTTGCCCAAGACGTATCAAGCTGTGACGTTGGACGCTCGGCGCAAAGAAGTTATCGACAACCTCGCCCGCGGCGACAAGCACAGCGATGCGCAGCAACGGATGCAGCTCGATCTCGTTCGCATGTTAAATCAAGAGCACGCTACCACCAGGACGACTCAAACCGATCTCGCGGCACGTATTAATTCGTTCGAACTCGCCTATCGGATGCAAATGGCGGCTCCAGAAGCACTCGACATTGCTAGGGAATCTGCCCAGACGCATAAGCTTTACGGGTTAGACAAACCCGAATGTGCAACGTTCGCGCGACAGTGTTTGATCGCCCGCCGTTTGGTAGAACGGGGCGTGCGTTTCGTCCAGATCTTCGCGGGGAAGGGAGTCGCCGGAGACGGCAGCGTCAACGATGTCCCTTGGGATTGTCACTCCGATCTCGAATCCAATCACCGTTCCAACGGTTTGCACACGGATCAGCCGGCTGCGGCGCTGCTGACCGATCTAAAATCGCGCGGAATGCTCAAGGATACGCTCGTCATCTGGGGCGGCGAGTTCGGACGGACCTCGGATTCGCAGGGTGCCAAAGGCCGCGATCATAACCCCAACGGTTTTACGATCTGGCTCGCCGGTGGTGGCGTGAAACGCGGCTTCCATTACGGAGCCACCGACGAGTTCGGTTACAAGGCGGTAGAGAACAAGGTACACGTCAACGACCTGCACGCCACGCTGCTCCACTTGCTAGGCTTGCAGCACGAGAAACTGACCTACCGTTTCAACGGCCGCGATTTCCGCCTGACGGACGTCGCCGGGAACGTCGTCCGAGAAATTCTCCAAGAGGGTTAAGTCGCATCGCATACCAGAGTCAAAAAGAACAAAGCAGGAACACTAATCTCCGCGAATCGATACTGCGGGGACCTTATGCTCGGCGCCGAAAGCGCGATCCAGTAGGCTCGGATCAATGTCAAAACCCGTAATTCCGCCGTTGGGCGTTAAATCACGATAAAACCCATGGAAGTTTTGTTGTCGGCGATGTGGCTACTGGTTATTCTGATTCCTGGAACTTGCTCCAGGATCTACCCGTCCTATACACGCATTCTATTTCCGCCCTGGTGAGGATCCGTTCATTGGGATGGCACCCAAACACATTTGTCACCTTCGGCCATCCCCCTGGGAACCATTCAAATAACTGTGCGTTCGTGCCGCTGATCCCTGTTATTCTTCGCGTGAAACATGCCGCAGCATTCTCCTTTTTGGTCCCGCCGTCGCCGCTCATCTGCCGCTCGGAAAGCACCTGGTAAGCAACGCACGCATTATCGCCATCGTCGCTTACAGCTCGAACGGTGTGAACCTCGGCTGCTCTTAGCCGGCGACTGGCAGAACCCGTTCGTATCGCTTGACTCCTCTGGGGATGGGGTCGTTGTGCCGCAGGACGCGTTGCTCATCATTAATGAGCTCAATCTACCAGCCATCGCCTCGAATAACGGAACGCTTCCGCCACGGAGCGAACATCCATCGGCCCCCTACTTTAGCACGGACGGCGACGGCTTCGTTGCCGCGATTGACGTTTTACTGGTCTTCAATGCGCTCAACGGAGACACTGAAGCGCCTACGATCCATGCCCAACTCGTCCTCGACACGGCGCCACGAGGGACCACGAACAACGACCGCATCACTCAAGATTCCCGCATTGTCGGAACCGCAACGGATGACATGACGGGTGTAACCGGATTGACGGCTCAAATCGACGACGGTCCGGTTGTCGCTGCCTCAATCCGACCGGATGGGTCATTTTCGTTCGTCTCTGGATTGGCCGTAGACGGATCGGACGACGGCTCACATACGGTGCGATTTTCGGTCACAGATGGCCGGCTTCAGTCCGGTGCGTTTGAACTACCATTCACGCTGGATACACGTCCACCCACCACCTTTTCGCTAGAATTGGCAGCGGGATCGGACACGGCTCCGGTGGGTGATCAGAAGACCACGACGCGGCGAGTGTCTCTGGTAGGTCAAACCGATACGGCCTCCCATGTCCAAATCTCGGAGAACGGGCAACTTGCGTCCGCGGATGCGAATGGCCAATTCCTTTTGCACGGAGTGGCCTTGCAGCTCGGCGCGAACTCGTTCACAGCGCAAGTGGACGACGCGGCGGGGAATTCCGCCTCTTTCGTCAGAATCATTGCTCGTGATCCCGGGCCCAACGCGGTTGTGCTTTCCGAAGGCAACACGTTCGTCGTGGAAAAGCTCGTGCCAGTCGAACTGGGACGGTCCTCGGGAACACGTACACTGCGATTCGAAATTGACGCACGTTTCGACAACAGTGATCCAACTTCTAGCATCGACGATACGTTGCTGGTGTACCTGGTGGACCGGAACGACGCAACGCAAACCTTGCTCGATCGCGGAACGGCGGGCACGGCGTTGTTCGCCTGGACGGGTGCAGAGACGGATTTTGTACCTGGCATCGTAAAATTCGATGGCACGACCGTTGAGATCGACGTTACGAGTTTGTCGCAGCTAACGTCGGGGCGGCTTCTCTTTCAATTGCTCAACGCAGATAACGATTCGACAACGCAAGTCGCAATCTTAAGCGTCGAAAACGTGACGACGCCCGATGGTATCGAGCGGACGAAATTTCCAACAAGCTCAACCCTCGTCAACCGTGGTGGACCGTTGACCACAGCTTCGTTGACTGTGGCGAACAACGTAGACGTGCAACTGCAAAATGTACGATTCAACTCGTCCACCAATCGGTATTCGGCGGAACTACTTTTACAGAACCAAGGGCCAGCATTGGGCCGTGCGGCCGCAGTGGTGTTTTCCAGCTTGCCGGCTGGTGTAAATGTATTGAATCCGTCAGGCACAGACGTCGACGGCAATCCGTACCTGAATGTTACGTCGGCCATTCGATTCGGCGGTCTAGGTACCAACGCTACATCGCAGGCGGTCTTGTTCGAATTCACTAACCCGGCACATACTCAATTCCCGTTGGTCACAAAAGTGCTGACGGGGCAGCCAAATCGCGCGCCGGTACTCGATCCACTCGGCCCATTCTCTGTGATGCCGGGTGACTTCTTGGAGATTCCGCTTGTCGCCACCGACGCAAATGGGGACCGATTGACCTTTTCGATTCGATCGGACACCGACTTGCCGAATGTGACGCTGACTGGCAATGGCCAGCTAGTCGTAACGCCTGAACCTGGCCAGCTAGGGGGCTATAACTTTACCGTTGTAGCCCGGGACGGAGCGGCCGAAGGGACACAGCAAGTTCAGTTGAACGTGGTGGCCGACCCGATCACGACGACCCGTATTTCAGGTCGAATTCTTCGAGTCGATGGAACCCCACTGGCCAACATGCGGGTGGAAGTGGGTGCCGTTTCCGCGTTCACGGCAGCGAATGGCTCGTTCACGCTCGACTTGGGATCCGGACCGTTGGTGAGCGATACACTTAAAGTGCGCGGCGAGCTATTCAGCGGTCCGGTCGTCTATCCGTTCATTGCCGAAAAACTTCCGTTCATTCTGGAACACGGCGTCTTCGCAGGAGTCAAGAACGTCATCAACCGGCCGATTTTCCTGCCGGCATTAGACGTGAGCAGTGGTTCGACCATCGACCCGAATCAGGACACAGTCGTCGACACCGACAAAATCCCCGGCACTTCGGTGACGGTGAGAGCCGGAACACTCATGAATCAGCAGGGAACGCCGTTCACGGGCGTGCTCAGTATTACCGAAGTTCCGCGCGAACGGACGCCGGCCGCATTGCCCGACAATCTAGTTCCATCACTGGTAATCACGATTCAACCTGGAGATATGGCGTTTACTCAACCGACACCCCTGAGTTTGCCGAATCGAGACGGATGGGCGCCGGGCACGATCATGGATTTGTGGTCTATCAACCCGGTCAATGGGGAGTTTGATGATGTTGGCGACGCGATGGTGAGTGCCGATGGCAAGACCGTCGACACGATTTCCGGTGGAGTCCGCAACAGCAGTTGGCATTTTGTCGTTCCGCCGCCGCCGGAGATTTTGACCCCGCCCGCAGACGATCAAAAAAACCAAAACACAAAACTCCAGGAAGAGTCGAAATGTTCAGCCGCGACATCGACATGCGAACTTCACTCGGGCGCAATCATCGAGACACACGACCTGGTCTCATACCAGTCACTCGGCATGGACCGCGGTCTGCGACTGGTCTACGACTCGCTGCGAGCCGACCCTCGACCCATTCTGCATTTCAGCGTTAACAACACTCAACTCGATCCCGCCTTGCGCCTTGTCGCGGACTTAACCGTCAGCCGCGGGCCATTCGAATTGCAACTGCCCGGTCACGCTGGCGGCCAATTTGGTCTTCGTGGTGGTGAGCACATCTGGACCCTGCCGACAACACTCGGCGAATTTGGTGCTGCGTTACAGGTCGACCTGCGCGATCAACCGTCCGGCCAGTATGACTACACGGTGAACCTCGGCAGGCGTCGTTTTACCGGTACGCAATTTACTGGTTCATCTCAACCG
>JANNPR010000701.1:0-4047 GCA_031400345.1 Planctomycetota bacterium
ACCGCTAATCATGTCGTAGGGTGGGACAAGATCGCGAAGCGAGCGACGGCCCACCATGGGAACAACCGCTAATTATGTCGTAGGGTGGGACAAGATCGCGAAGAGAGCGACGGCCCACCAAAGGGACGAGTCGGCAGTCAGCAGCGGGCATTGAAGATTAAAATCCACCGCCCCTTGCCATGACACTAAGTGCTTGTAGCTTATACCTGTCACGCCGTATCCGTTTCCACTGCCGACTGTTGAACAGGATTGGTGGGCCGTCGCTTGTGCGCAAGCTTTTCCCACCCTAAATTAAAGTTGGTGGGCCGTCGCTCGCTTCGCGAGCTTGTCCCACCCTACAAGAGAATATGCGCTATCCACTTCGACTCCTCCTTGAAAAGTGCGTGGATGCTCTCATCTACGCCCTGAAAGCGGTTGCATCGCCCGACATCGTTCCGCCTCTGCTGAATCTGCTTCGCGAAAACAAAGTGGGCCCAGATCCAAATCGTGGCGAATCGATTTATCGCCCGAGTGAATTACAATGCACAAAATGTCATGCGATTGGCGGGGCAGGGGGGAGGCTCGGACCAGACCTGGCGAGCAGCGGTGCTACCGCTCAAGTAGGGAAGTGATCGTGTGAAGATCAGCACGATTCCGCATATCTACCGCAACGTCAAACGCTGGACTGAAATCATTTCGGTACTCAGTAAATATGGCCTGGCCGACTGGATTAGCCGCTTCAATTTAGAATTCGTTAAAGATCATCTCAAGGCCCGCGATGGAGAGGTGCTCGCACGGCATACCCGCGAGGCTCGCATTCGAATGGCGCTTACAGAGCTTGGTCCCACATTTATTAAATTGGGGCAGCTGCTCAGCACGCGACCGGATGTCGTGGGAACCAAACTTGCCGACGAGTTGCAGCAGTTACAAGCCAACGTCCCCGCCGATTCGTATGCGAAGGTACGAGAGTTGGTGGAAGCCCAACTGGGCCAGCCGCAGGAACAACTTTTCACCGAGTTTGACGAATCCCCGATCGCTTCGGCCTCGATTGGACAAGTGCATCGAGCTCGCTTGGTCGACGGTGAGCAAATTGTCGTGAAAGTCCAGCACGCAGGGATCGAGCAGATCGTACGAGAAGACTTGGACGTTCTGGCTGGTTTGGCTCAACTAGCTGAACGCATCCCCGAGTTCGTGGCCTACCGGCCAACGGCGACGGTTGCCGAGATGTCCCGCACCCTCCGTCGTGAACTGGATTTCGGGCGTGAAGAACGGAGCCTGCATCAGTTCGCCGTGATGCTCGCCGACATGCCGGGCGTTCGCATACCGCGGCCATTCTCCGAATTATGCACGCCCCGCGTGTTGACCATGGAGTTGCTCGAGGGTGTCAAACTCACCGATACTTCCCAACTGATTACTGGCCAGTTCGATCTGGAGGTGGTCGCTCGGCGCGGCGTCGAAGTTTATTTGCAGATGATTTTTACGCACGGGTTTTATCACGCGGATCCGCACCCGGGAAATTTAGTTATTCTGCCCGGCAACGTGTTGGGATTGCTCGATTTCGGGATGGTGGGGCGGATCGACGAACAATTGCGAGAAGATATCGAGCAGATGTTGTTCTCGATTTTCAATCGGGACGTGGTAATGTTGACGTCACTTATTCAGAAGGTGGGTACCACGCCGCCGGGTTTGGATTTAGGCGCCCTGTCGGTCGATGTGGCTGATTTCGTAGGGCACTACAGCACCCAGGCATTGGATCAATTCGATACGTCGGGTGCTCTTCGCGAAATGACAGAGATCATTCATCGGTACCGCATTTCGCTGCCGCCACAAGTGGGCTTATTGATCAAGACATTGATCACATTGGAAGGAACTGCCAAAAAGCTACACCCGCGCTTTAGCCTGGTCGAGGCCATGCGACCCTTCCACCGCAAAATGTTACTACGGCACCTTTCTCCAGCGCGCCAATTGCGCAAGCTGCGGCGGTTTTATTTCGAAGTTGAACAACTGGCAGAGATGTTGCCGCGGCGGATCATCGACATTCTAGATCAGGTCCAATCCGGGAAATTCGACGTGCATCTCGACCATCGTGGTCTTGGGCCGTCGGTCAATCGGCTGGTTCTGGCGATGATGGCCAGTTCGCTGTTCTTAGGGTCGTCGCTGTTACTAGCGCACCATGTCCCACCTCTACTGTTTCCGAACAATCCCTTTCTTGGTTTTACCAAGATATCCGTGCTAGGTCTGGGAGGCTGTGTGACCAGTATCCTCTTAGGACTAAGATTATTGCGCGCGATCGGAAAGTCAGGCCACCTGGATCGCAAAGAATAGGCTGCTGGCTTCACGGGCAGTAGATTTCTATACTCGGACTTCGTGAACGACGCCAACTGTCTGCCATTGGAGTGTGCCACTTCAGGCAGCCGCCGGAGTAGGCTCGGTTGTTCCGCAAAGGCGATTTCGGCGGCAAGCCAGTGCGTGAATTCTGAAAAGGCAGTCGCCAGCGTGCCTCGCTGACGCTTCGGGTTAGTATGTTCATGCGTTAAATCTAGTACCGATTTTCCGGAGACCACCGATGTGTGAAAACACGCACCTTATTTCTCTGCGCCTGCTGACCGTGGTTGCATTCTCGTTGATCACGTCTTGGAGCGCTGTATCCTACGCCGCAGATGAGTCAGCTCGTGAGAAGGCCATTACGCCCAAGCAGGGCATGATCAAATTATTCAACGGCAAAAACTTGGACGGACTGTATACCTGGCTGAAGGAAACCAAGTATCAAGACCCCAATAAGGTATTTCGTGTGACGGGTGGCCTGCTGCACATTACTGGAGATGGCCTAGGAGGCGTTTTAACTAAAGCCGAATATCGCGACTACCATCAGGTTTTGGAGTTCAAGTGGGGTCCGCGCGTTTGGGGAAACCGGAAAGACAAAACTAAGGACTCAGGCTTGCTGATCCACAGCGTAGGCGCAGACGGGGGTTACGGTGGCATCTGGATGCCATCCATCGAGGTGCAGATTATCGAAGGCGGTATGGGCGATTTTATTTTGGTGACCGGCGACGATAAGGATGGAAAACCCGTACCAATTACGGTCACCGTGGAAGCCGCGCGAGATCGAGACGACGAAGTCATCTGGCAAAAAGGAAAGCCGCGAGAGACATTCGATCTCAACAATCGAAAACGAGTCAACTGGTACGGACGAGATCCGGATTGGGAGGATAAGCTTGGCTTTCGCGGCAAAGACGATGTCGATAACCCAGACGGACAATGGAATCGTTTCGATGTTCTGTGCGACGGCGGGCATGTTGAAGTGTTTGTGAACGGCGTGAAAGTCAACGAAGCTTTCGACGCTTATCCGAGTTACGGCCGGATCCAGTTACAAACGGAACTAGCCGAAATCTTTGTCCGACGCTGGGAACTTTGGCCATTGGGTAAAGGTCCCAAGCCCGCTAACGCGGAACAATAGAGGCCGGATGCTATTCTGAAAAACCATGGAGTCGAAGGAGTAAAAATGTTTCCCTGTCAGGAGCTAGTCAACTTCACAATCGATCGGGCACGCGCAGGTGCAAAGTAATAGTCCAAACACGTCAAATTGTTGGGTGCCGTCGTCAGTGTGCCACTCTGGCGGCCCCCGGAGTTGATTACGAAAGCCAGTTTCGGTTATTCGGCGGCAAGCCAGTGCGTGAAACCGAATCGGGTTGGCACAGGGAGAAAAAGTTCCTAGCCCCGTTTTTGGGTCACACCTGAACACATATCGTGACCAGACTCAGCACTGGCTTGCCGCCGAAAGGTCTTGCTGGCATCAATTCCAACTCCGGCGGCGGCCAGTGGCACACTTACCCTACTTCGCGGTCGGAGGGATATGTCCGATCGGTCGGATCCGACCCATCAAGTGTAATTGAAAAGAACGCCGCAGCCCCGCGAGCCACACTACTGAAACGCGGAATGCCTTGGATCTGCGCGCGACAACAGGTAAGCCAACAAATCCAACAAATCGTCTTGTTTGAAGGTGTTTAATAACCCCTGGGGCATCATGGAGACCTTGGAAACTTCAAGCCTTTCGACTTCCTTGCGATC
>JANNPR010001137.1:0-4245 GCA_031400345.1 Planctomycetota bacterium
CGTGATTGTTATCGATTCGGTTGCCGCACTTGTTCCAAAACAGGAGTTAGACGGTGAGATTGGTGATACACACATTGGTTTACAGGCTCGCTTGATGAGTCAGTCGCTTCGCAAATTGACTGGCGCCATTGCCAAAAGCAAGACCTCAGTCGTCTTCATCAACCAGATCCGCGAGAAGATTGGTGTGATGTTTGGTAGCCCTGAAACGACACCGGGCGGTCGAGCACTTAAGTTCTATAGTTCTTGCCGCATTGATGTCCGACGTATAGGTCAATTGAAAGATGGAGAGGAAATTGTCGGACAGCGAGTTCGAGCCAAAGTCGTGAAGAACAAGGTAGCGCCTCCATTCCGATTTGCCGAGTTCGATATGATGCATACCAACGGCATCAGCTATGAAGGTGATATTTTAGATTTGGGAATGGCTCACAAAATCGTGCAGCGCAGCGGAGCGTGGTTGAAATACAACGACGCCTACCTTGGGCAAGGCAAGGAAAAGGCCCGAGCTCACTTGATCGAGAATCCACACATCGCCGAAGAAATTCGGCAAAAGATCTTAAATTCAGGAAACGTCGTCGTAGAAGCAGCTCCAGAATCCTCTAACGGTGAGTCTGAAGAGGCGTCCGAGGAGTGATTAAGGGCCAGTCGAAGTACAGTCCCTTTGGACAGCAGATTTTGGGAATAGAAATTGGACAAAGGTTGGCGAGACACATCCGATCGTTTTTACGCATGTCCGGATGGGCCTTCCCGCCCAGTCCGAATCGGATACCAGTTCATTTTGGTACCGCTCTTTTTCGCGATAGCTTCTGCTTGCCTTGAGTTACAGGGCTTCGGCGAGGACCCAACCGGGCTGGAAGTCGTTGGCCTCTTAGAAAAGTCCTTGGTTAATGCAATTGCGAAGGCCGAATCTTCTGTTGTCGCCATTGCCCGAGTTCGACGCGAGGACGAACAACTCCCGAGGACGGAGTTGGAGGTTCCGCCGCGATTTCGCCCCGGTATATTTCAACGTGAACCTGAACCTACCGATCCCAACTTTGTTCCTCACGAATATGGGACTGGGGTGGTCGTGGGTCCCAAAGGATTGATTCTCACTGCCTATCATGTTTTGGGAGATGTTCGACATTCCGAGTACTTCGTGTGGTCGGAAAAACGACCATTTAAAGCTCAAGTTTTGGCCGCGGATCCTTGGCTCGATCTTGCTATCCTGCAGGTTCCCACGCTCGATCTGCGGCCGATTGAATTTGGGGATGCGAAGAATGTCAAACGCGGGCAAATCGTCATCGCACTGGGAAACCCGTTTGCTATCGCCCGAGACGGAACCGCAAGCGCTTCGTGGGGAATCATCTCGAACGTAAACCGTGCGGCGCCTGCCAGTCGGGAAAAGGACGGAGTCGACGCCACTCCCACGTTTCATCAGTTTGGAACCCTGATCCAAACCGATGCCAAATTGAATTTTGGCACGAGCGGAGGCGCTCTCATCAACCTACAGGGCCAAATGATTGGACTCACAACTTCATTGACGGCGCTTACGGGCATCGATAACGCGGCCGGATTTGCAATTCCGGTCGACCATGATTTCAAGAAAACGGTGGAGCAGCTAAAGCTGGGTAAAGCACCTGCCTATGGGTTTCTGGGTATCGCCCACTCCGCTTTGGCCGTTCAAGACCGGCAGCAGGGTAAAGCGGGTGTTATTATCGCGCAAGTGTTTCCGGCGACTCCTGCGGCAATGTCCGGATTGCGGCACCGTGATGTCATCACTCACGTCGATAACCACCCCGTCCACGATGGTGAGTCGCTCATTCGCCTAGTAGGTGGAAAATCTGTCGGCACGGTGGTGGAACTAACCGTCGAACGGCCTGGATTAATCGGGTCGGCAAAGCCATTCAAAGCCAATGTGCAACTTGTCAAAAAGCACATCGCCACCAATCGTCCCGTAATCGCTGCCATAAAGGATCCTCAGTGGCGCGGTATGCAAGTCGATTTCGTCACCGCAACCCCCCAATTCGCCCAGGTTAGTTCCATGTTAGCGGGCCAACCCTGCGTAGCTGTCGTAGACGTCGATCCCAATTCGTCGGCTTGGAAGAGCGGCGTGCGTTCCGGCGATTTCATTAGTCATGTGGGTAACTCGCGGGTGGCGACCCCCGAGCAGTTCCATGCGCTAGTCAAGGATGCCGCAGGTGATGTTACTTTTCGTCTTGTCACACGCGAAAACGACTCCGCAACGCGAACCGTCTCCCCGTAATCGGCATCGATGTATATCATGATGCCCTTTGCATTCACCCGGTCCGTATGCCTTCGCACGTCACTGCATGCCATCGGACGTCACAGCGGTACTAAACCTTTGGCCAGCTCCCAGGTAATGGATTTGCGCAACCATGAAAACCGATGAACTACGAGAAAAATATCTAAGTTTTTTTGAGACTAAGCGGCACGTTCGCAAAGAAAGCGACGTTCTCGTGCCAACTTGGGATCCATCGGTCCTGTTTACTCCAGCTGGAATGAACCAATTCAAAGATCACTTTTTGGGCAAGGTGAAGCTCGACTTTACGCGGGCGACTACCTGCCAAAAATGCCTACGAACGGGCGACATCGATAACGTCGGGCGAACGGCCTACCATCACACGTTCTTCGAGATGCTCGGCAATTTTAGTTTCGGGGATTACTTCAAGCGGGAAGCGATCCATTGGGCGTGGGAGTTCCTCACGAAAAAAGAATGGCTCGGTATGGATCCGAACCGGCTGACGGTTTCGGTATACACGGACGATGAAGAGGCGGCTCAGATTTGGATGACGGACATCGGATTACCGCAATCACGCATCGAACGCATGGGTGAGGATGACAATTTCTGGCCAGCGGGCGCGCCGACGAATGGTCCAGACGGAGTTTGCGGACCTTGCAGCGAAATCTTCTATCATCCAGAGCATGGAAAATCCGTTGAAATCTGGAATCTTGTCTTCACTCAATTTAATCGCGTCGGTACACCTCCGAAAAATCTACGCCCCTTGCCGAGCAAGAATATTGACACGGGGATGGGATTGGAGCGGACGGCGGCCGTGCTCCAGGGTGTCGAAACCAATTATCACATCGATATCCTTCGTCCGATTGTGGAAGCAGCGGCGGAAATCTGTGGGTTGACATACGATGCAACCAGTGACCACGGCCGCCGCCTACGACGCATCACCGACCATATTCGTGCATGCACCTTTGCGATCCACGAAAATGTCTACCCCGGTCCCAACAAGGAAAAGTACGTTATTCGACGATTGCTGCGACGAGCGGTCTTGGACGGCCATCAATTAGGCGTGCACGAACCGTTTTTGTATCAATTGGTTCCCGTCGTTGTCCAATCCATGAAGAACCCTTATCCCGAACTGTTGAGTACCGCGGAACGGGTTTCCAACGCAGTGAAACAAGAGGAGCAAACCTTCTTGACGACGATTGACGCCGGGTTGGCTCGTATCGACAAAGTTTTCGAAGAAATGCGCGGGACTGGACGCTCGATCGTGCATGGTGACGAGGCCGCAGAGCTGTATCAGACTTACGGTGTCCCAGCGGAGCTGATCGAGAACATGGCCGCCGATCAGAGCTTTACCTTCGATTGGAAAGGCTTTCGAGGTGCGATGGAGAAACACGGGCTTGAATCGGGAAAGGTCGCCCCTTCCGAAGTGTTTAAGTCAGGGCCTGTTGAATCTCTAAAGCGCGTGGTGAAGGGTACGGAATTCTTGGGCTATCAATTGGCCGAGACATCGGCGGACGTTAAAGGCATCGTCTCCGGAAATGAACTACTAGAGAAATGTGACCAGATCGGCGAACGAAATCCGCTGACCGTCGTGCTCGATAGAACCACATTCTACGGTGAATCGGGTGGGCAAGTCGGCGACACTGGAGAATTGGTTGACGGGACAACGGTCTTTCGCGTCGTGGACACTCAGCGTGACGGCGAGTTAATACTTCACAAGGGTTTTCTGGTTAGTGGTGCCTTAAGAAACGGGTCTCGCATTTCGGTTCGAGTTGAACAGGAACGCCGTCAGGCAATTCGGCGCGCTCATTCCGCAACTCATATCCTGCATTACGCTTTGCAGAAGAACCTTGGCAAGCACGCGCAACAACAAGGTTCCAAAGTCGATGCCGATTGGTTGAGATTTGATTTCACCCATCAGGCTGCTATCGACAGTCAACACTTGGCGACAATTGAACGCGACGTTAACGCACAAATTGCGGCGAACCAGCCGATCGGATGGAAGCTAG
>JANNPR010000729.1:0-5228 GCA_031400345.1 Planctomycetota bacterium
CCAACGCGGCATTAGCCACGGAGTGGCGACCGAAGCAGTCCGCTGAGTTTATTCGTTCGCCGATCGCAAATCGGTCGCCACTCCGTGGCTGAAAAAAGCCTCTGCATGAATTCCAGGGGCTTTGCCTGGCTGACGCCAGGCTTCGCCCCTGGCTACCGACGAACGCCACTCCGTGGCGAAGAATTCAGCCTCTCTCAAACCAAATAGCGCAACATCTCTAAACTTGCGATTCAGGCTTCAATGTAGGGTGGATTGCAGGACCGTTCTGAAGGTCCATCGAGGTAAGAAATAAACCACGAAATACACGAAGTACACGAAAAGAAGGGAAATGAAATGGCGACCTCATTTACAGCGACAAGGGGCAAACAAAATTAGAGGTACTCTTTCAAGATCGTTTAATGATGTCATCTTCCTTTTCGTGTGTTACGTGTGCTTCGTGGTTCAATCCTCCGAGATAGCGGAATCACCGTCGTTGGGAATGCCACCAGAGACGCTCAAGAAGCGACACCGCCCCCGTACATGGCACGGGGGCGGTTTGCTGGAAACCCAATTTTGTGCTGGAAAAGCGTCTAAGGCTACGCCACCATTGCCTTGAGAGGCTTTAGGGCGCGAACGCGAACAGTCGTGGATGCCGGCTTCGCAGGTACGGTGATCATCTCACCGGGACTACCTGGCTTTGGCATCTGTCGCTCTGCACTGGCTGGCTTCTTTTTCTTAATCATCTTTACCAGACCAGGAATCGTGATTTGGCCGGCCCCATTCTTACCCAGCTGCTTTTCGATTTCCTTGCCCAACGCCTCAAACACTGTAATGATCTGGTTCTTCTTCAGGCCAGTCGCTTCAGCAATGTTTGAAAACAATTGGCTTTTGGTCAGCGCCTTCTTTACTGCGCCAGCTTTTGCCATGATGCGAATTCCTCCTTGCCAATCTCAAGTCAAAAAATGTTGAATCCGCTTTGCGGAACGCGATGAATTAGAAACATTGTCGTGGAAATTGCAACCGCCAACTCACTAAAAATCGCGTAAAATCCCCAGAATAATGACAATTCATCCGGCCGAGTCATGAACTGGACGGAAACGTTCTCATACCTTCGCGGGGGTGCCCGAAACTGGTTTAGCAAAGCGCGCGTCGCCCCCCTGGTTGCGGATTGGCTGCCACGCCAAACAGTCGCGTTGCCGAATTGAGCGTCCGTCTTTAAGATATTCTTACGTAACGATTTAGACGCATCGGGGGGCGCGACAATTTTTGTCTGCGGGCACCCTGTCGACTTGCCAGGATTTTTTTATGTTGAGTCGCATTTCTCGCCTTTCCGTCCCCTTGGTCGCGGCCGTGATTGCTTTTAGCCCAAATGCATCCGCTCAAGAGCCGCGAGGCGCTCAGACTTCGAATCAGGTTTTCTTACCTGCCCCGCGCGCTTTGAAACAACGTCTGGCAAGAGCTCAAAAAGCACTAGTCGAAGAACGCTTCAGCGATGCGGTCACCGACTTGGGGGAGGTCTTGGTAACTAATCCAGAGGACAGCGAGACGGCACTCGAAATGGCTGAGCAGGACTATTTCATTTCATCGTCGGCGGACGCCAACGTTCAAACGAGTCTTAGGGCTGAAGTAGTCCGGTTGATTGGCAGTCTTCCGGACAAGGGCCGCGAAATCTACGAATTACAATTCGGCGTCGAGGCTCGCACTTTGTTGAACGTGGCCGTCGATATCGGGGATACTTCGCGACTTTCAGAAGTCATTCGCAAGTATTTTCACACCGATGCGGGCTATGAAGCAGCGATGGTTTTGGGGCGATGGCACTTGGACCAGAATCGCCCTTTGGCTGCGGCACTAACGTTCCGACGCGTACTTCAATCTCCCCGGGCGGCCGGGAAGTTTGATCCAGAGTTGTCCCTCCTGTTAGCCGCGAGTTGGAAATACGCTGGCCAGACGCAGAACGCACGCGACGTATTAATAGATTTGAAACGCCGAAACCCGTCGGCAAAGTTTCGATTGAACGGCGAGCGAGCGAGTGGCCTTGTTTGCGACCGATGAACAAGCGCTGCCATGGCTCGATAAGATCGTCGGTACCGTTAGCTTGATGTATGTCGAGCAGCAATCGCAATGGACTGTGTTTCGAGGAAATGCAAGTCGTAACGGCCAGACATCCGGCAGCGCACCATTGCTGCATCCTCGTTGGCGAGCGATGGTGGTAAACGATTTCAGCGATGAGCAGCTGGTTTCGCAATTACAGAAACGCAACTTGGATCAAAATCTGTCTTCCATTCCTAGTTTGCAGCCGCTCGCTGTAGGGGACATGGTGCTGATGCGCACACCCGATCAGCTGGTCGGTGTCGATTTTCGAACCGGCAAAATCGTGTGGGTGTATCCCTGGATCGAAACGACCGAAACCTCAACGTCTGCGAATATGCGTGGTGAAGGGCGCGGCGGAGCGTCCTCTCAGCGGGAAACGGAATTGAATCAACGGATGTGGGAGGACTGGGCCTTCGGACAATTTAGCAGCGATGGGGAATCTGTCTTTGTCTTGGAAAAAATGGGAATAGCTACAAGTAGCCGCTTTGGCCCCCGCATGATCATCGGTCCCGGAGGAATGGCTCGCCTAAATCCCGGGTACCCGACCTCCAATAACCAACTTGTGGCACTCGATCTCAAGCGACAAGGTGCATTGAGGTGGACGGTCGGTGACGAAACCGGCTGGGACGAACCGAAACTGGCAGGCGCGTTCTTTTTGGGATCCCCGCTACCCCTGCAAGATAAGTTGCATGCACTGGTGGAGTTAAATGGTGAAATTCGGCTCGTTGTCCTGGATGCCAAGACCGGTGCCTTGGAATGGTCTCAACAAATCGCCCACGTGGAAACGCGGCCAATTTTGATTGATGGGGTACGCCGACTGGCGGGGGCAACTCCTTCGTATTCAGATGGAATTCTTGTGTGTCCCACCTCAGCCGGAGCGGTCGTCGCCATAGATTTGGCGACACGTTCATTATTGTGGGGTCACCAATATGCGACTGCGGGGTTGGACGGCAAGAATTTTGAATCTGGCTACAACCGCAGTGCGCAGAATGTGTCACGCTGGCTGGATGCCACGGTCAGCATTTCGGACGGTCGAGTTCTGCTGACGCCTGTCGATTCGAATGAATTGTTATGTTTGGACCTCTTGACCGGAAAGCCGCTGTGGACGCCGAAGCGACGCGAACAGAACCTGAGCGACATGTTGTATGTCGGCTGCGTTCACAATGGGGTCGGACTACTCGTGGGGCGCCGGTCGTTGGTGGGATTGCGTTTGAACGATGGCAAGGAAGCTTGGAAGCAGCCCATCGAGCTTCGAACCGATCGAGGCGAATACGCCAGCGGCCGCGGCTTCTATTCGGATCACTATTACTATCTACCTACGTCTGCTTCGCAGTTGTTGAAAATCGATTTGGAGAAAGGCGAAGTCGTCGAGCGAATTACCACCGCGGGGACATTAGGAAATCTGGTCTGTTATCGCGATCAGGTGATTTCTCTCGGCCTGAATTATTTGACGGTGCATTATCAAATCGAACCGTTGCGGAAGAGGGTTGACGAGGCACTGTTAAAAAATGGAGTCGATTCTTGGGCGTTGGCCCGTCGCGGGGAGTTATTGCTGCATGACAACAAGCCGCGCGAAGCGTTTGAATCTTTGTTGAAATCTCGCCAGATCAACCCCAGTGACGACGGCATCGCGTCGCTTCTGGTGGACTCTTTTCTAGCCGCCTTAGAACGAGATTTTTCCGGCACTCGTGGATATGCGGCACAAGTGGAACCTTTAATGGCCCAGATGGATCAGCAGGCGAAGTTTCTGCGATTGTACGCCGCCGGTTCACAAAAGTCGGGTGATATCGCCGGCGCTTTTGACGCGTCTTTGAAATTGGCTGACCTGTCCAGCGAAGATGGTGCGTCCGGTGACAATGCGTTAGAGGACGTCGAACCCGGTTGGCGGCTGCACCGAGATCGCTGGGTGAGAAGTCGTCTCGCCGAGTTGCTATCCGCGGCGGAACCCACGGTCCGCGCGCAGATGGACAAAACAATCCAATCCCGCTTTGCCGATGCGGTAAGCTCGCCAACGCCCGCCGCTTTACGGCGATTTGTGGCTCACTTTGAGAGCCATTCGCTGGCAAATCAAGCTCGCTTGAAACTCGCGGAACGACTTGTTCGCACGGATGACTTCCTGGAGGCGGAGCTACTACTGTTGTCGATTACTTCCGACTCGGATTCAAGCGAGGCGGCAGCGGCAAATGCGCAGCTTGCCGGTCTGTTCGAAGCGTCGCATCGTGACCAAGAAGCCGCAGACACCTATCGACACCTGGCGGAACGCTGGCCAGACCAATTGTGCACAACGGACAAAACGGGGCGCCAGTTACTGGAGTCGCTGGCCGACGACAGCCCGGTACGTCGCTTTTTGCAGCCACCTACCGCATGGCCGGATGGTCTGGTGATGAGCAAAGAGACGCCGAATGACGAGGCCGTTTTCCCATCGCGGTCCCAGCCGGCTCAGTTCATTCAGGTGCGCAATTCTTCGGGTGCATACACCTCGTCCGCCGTCGAATTTGATGCGGGTCGCAGTCTGCTGGTGATGCGCGATCGATTCGGAAATGAAACGGCGCGAGTGTCCGTGCCGGAATCACTGCGGGTATATGCCGCCAACGCCACCGCTAAGCGGCGCGGGCATCTCATCTTGTTCTCACCAGGTTTGCATCCTCTGGCGATCGATTTGTTTCGCGCCTTTCGTAGTGCAGACGAAGCAGTTCTCTGGCCCCGAGATCAACCGGACATGATCGGTGCCCCTTCGTCGGGAAATACCACCATCCAAATCGTAAACAATGGTAATCCGTTCGAGACTCGAGGCGATCCTCAGGGAATGGTTACAGGAATATCCGGAGTTTTTCCAGGAAGTTTGGGTCCGGTCACCCGGCATGGGGTGATCTGGTTGGCCCGTGCTCTGCAGTGTGTGGATCCTATTAGCGGACAGGTTCTGTGGATAAGAAACAACGTTCCCACGAATGCCGAAATACTGGGGGATGAGCAAGTCGTCGCACTGATAAACCGTCAAACCAATGACGTTTTGGCCCCTGCCAATGAAGTCACTTTGTGGAACACCGCTGATGGACGCGAGTTAGCTCGGCGACGTTTGCCTGAACATGGCGGCCGCTGGACAACCTGCGGACGCAATGTGTTGTTATGGAATGATCTCAAACACTCGCAGGTGTTGC
>JANNPR010000741.1:0-4214 GCA_031400345.1 Planctomycetota bacterium
GAGTGGTCCCCGCCAATACTCGAGAATGGATTCTACAAAGTGCGAGTATCCATGCCGGGACGTTCCGGAATGTTGATTGAACGTACGTTAAACGTCGTCGTCGCACCGCAGCTTCCGACGTTCGAATCGGGGGAATTTGGGTGGTCTTTGACTGAAGGGGAGAATCCATTACCGGTCCGCTCGCTGGCCATGTTGTTGTCGCAGACGGGGACGAATTGGGTGAAATTCCCCGTCTGGTTTGGAGGCACAGGCGATGACCGAAACCTGGCCGACCGCTTAAGTTGGCTGGTCGAGCGACTGGATGCGCATCATATTCAACTAGTGGGCATGCTCGACCAACCACCGGAGGAAATTCGCACCTTGTTTGAGGAGAAAGGGCGTTTGCCGGTAGCCAGTGTATTTAACGAACGCGATGTGTGGAGGACCGCCATCGATCCGGTCATGATGCGGATGTCTTTAAAGGTGCGTTGGTGGCAGTTAGGCCGAGATGACGACACAAGTTTTGTGGAATTCCCCGGTTTGGAAAGCCGAATTCGTCAGATTAAGCAACACATCAATCGCTTCGGACAAGAAGTGGAGTTGGGCTTCCCCTGGCCGAGTGTTAACGAAACGCCCAAGGTCGCGAAACCGTCCTGGGATTTCCTGGCGCACACTTCGGATCCCACCCTTACGCGAGATGAGTTACGCGTTCTTTTAGACAGCCTGGATCGATCGGACGTTCGCCGCTGGGTCACACTGCAACCTCTGCCGGACAGTCAATACGGCTTGGAGACGCGTGCCGAAGACCTGGTGTCGCGAATGCTTGAGGCCAAGATTGGGGGTGCAGATGCAATTTTTGCCAGCAATCCATTTGACCCTGAGACGGGGTTGATGGAACCGGACGGTCAACCAGGGGAATTGTTTTTACCTTGGCGGACCACTGCCTCGTTGATGGCCGGAACTGAATATATCGGCCGCATCAATTTGCCCCAAGGAAGCAATAACCATGTATTTGCACGTGGCAACGAGGCCGTGATGGTGATTTGGAATCATGCGCCAGCTAACGAACGCCTGTATTTAGGCGATCATATAAAAACGGTCGATGTGTGGGGTCGTATTCGCAATATTGAAACCGAGTTGGAACTTGGCAAGCCCGTACAAACGATCCCCACCGGACCGTTGCCGATCTTCGTCAAAGGCATCAACTTGCCGATCGCAAAATGGCGGATGAGTTTTCGTTTTGAAACTGAAAAATTGGCTAGCCTGTTTGGCCGCGAGCAATCGTTGGCTTATCGCTTTGAGAACCACTTTCCGCAAGGAGTGGGTGGTGAGCTGACTTTTAACGCTCCCAACAATTGGGATATTTTTCCACGCAGAGCATCGTTCAAGTTGGCTGCCAGTGAAAATAATGCAGAATCGATATTCGTCGTCCTTCGCTCGGATGCTCGAAGTGGCAGTCAACCGCTGCGCATCGATTTCAAGATCACAGCCGATCGGGACTATCAATTTAGTGTCTACTCGCCGATGCACGTCGGTTTGGACGACATATTCTTCGAGCTCAGCACTCGTATGGATGACGATGGGAACCTTGTCGTCGAGCAGCATCTGGTCAATCGTACAGATCGCTTGGTCAGCTTCAATTGCCTTCTATTCGTTCCCGATCGTCGGCGACAGCGCAAGCAGATTTTCAGTATGGGAAAGGGTCGCAGCACCGTTTCGTACACGATCCCCAACGGAGGTGAAATGCTGGGAAAGACGCTGTGGCTGCGTGCCGAAGAGTTGAGCGGGTCACGAATACTAAACTATCAGGTCGTCGCTGAACCCTAATCGCCACCGTGAAGCCGAACGGTCGCGAAAGTTGACTGGAGCTATCCGCGACCTCCGTTCTGGCGGTGCAATTGCAACACCCGGGCAGGTGACTTATAGTGGACCCAAATTGTGCGTTGGACCAATTGGTCCGACCGGTAGGAAACGTCTTGTTTCCGCCTTTTTCGTGAACCCCAAATAATGGTCCCGCGTACACAGTACACGCTCGATCCCGTCGTCTTTAAATGCTTTTCGTGCAGCTCATTTGGATGCGTGGTCTAGCTCCCTGAAGATGGTTCGTGGGATTTGCGTACTGCAGTGGAGGAAATACATGCCTGCATCCGTGTCCGCCGTGACGGCTACATCCAATTCGCCTGCAGCGAAGGCAAGCAACGAAGTCGTCATTGAGACCCGTAATTTATCCAAGGTTTATCGCGATTTTTGGGGTCGTCAGAAAGTTCGCGCCTTAAAGGCCTTGGACTTGGAAGTCCGTCGCGGTGAGGTTTTTGGCTTACTGGGCCCTAACGGTTCCGGTAAGTCGACCACCATCAAGCTAATTTTGGGGTTATTGTTCCCCACCACGGGCCGAGCTCTGGTGTTTGACAAGGACGCCAGTGACGTCAGTAAGAACGAGCGAATAGGCTACCTGCCCGAGGAATCCTATCTCTACAAATTCTTAAACGCCGAAGAAACACTCGATTTCTACGGACGCTTGTTCAACATGAGCGGTGCGGCTCGTAAAGAACGCGTTGATGCATTAATCGAAACAGTCGGTCTCGGTAAGGCTCGCAAACGCCAGCTCAAAGAATACTCCAAAGGCATGACCCGCCGCGTGGGTCTCGCCCAAGCACTTATCAATGATCCTGAGCTCATCCTGCTGGACGAGCCCACCTCTGGGTTGGATCCCATCGGCACGCGCGAGATGAAGGACCTAATCTTAAAGCTCCGGGACCAAGGCAAGACCGTCCTAATGTGCAGCCACTTGTTAGCGGATGTGCAGGATGTTTGTGATCGCATCGCCATCTTGCATCAGGGCGAACTGAAGGAATTAGGTAGAGTCGACAGCCTATTGACAGTGGAAGGTGTAACGCAAGTCCGTGCACGCAATGTCAGCAAGGCTTGCGAAGATGAAATTCGCGCTGTTATCAGCCGCCACGGCGGAGAAGTCATGACAGTTGACAAACCCACGACAACGCTAGAAGACCTGTTCCTGCGGATCGTGCGTGACAGCGAGGCTCGACCTGGTAGGCGAGCTCAAGAAAAATAGGAACCAGTTCGCCGTCCCAGTTGCCCAGTTTTTACGGATCCCGCGTAAGCTCGAATCGGAAATAACACCCGGATTGTTGTATGGTCTTGGAACATGAAATCCCAAAGTTCATCGACTGGTTGCTGCCCGCACTCATTCAATTCGTGGCAACGATTGCTTTTCTTACGGTAGCCGGAACGTTTTTCGGTTTTGTTCGGAAAGCCATCCAAATTGGACCTGGTGAAGCCTTTTATTCGGTGGCTCAAGTTTTTGCCGCAGCCGTCAGGGATGTGCGAGATTTCTCACTGCGCCGGACCTTCGCCATGGCTAGACTGGCGATTCAAGAGGCCATCCGGCGTCGCGTCATTATCGTCGTTGCCGTGTTCCTAGTCGTGCTGCTGTTTGCCGGTTGGTTCCTGGACGTTAAGAGTGACCATCCAGCCACTGTATATATCAGCTTCGTATTGACGGCAACGAATTACCTGGTATTGCCCTTGGCATTATTCCTGGCCGCTTTCAGCCTTCCGAACGAGATTAAGAACCGTATTATCTATACCATTGTTACCAAGCCGGTCCGTCCTTCGGAAATTGTTTTGGGGCGAATCCTAGGCTTTACCATGGTAGGAACGGCCATCCTGGCAGTGATGTGCCTGGTTAGTTACTTGTTTGTTGATCGCGGTCTGAAACATCGGCACGATGTGGTTGCAGATTCGGTGGTCAGTGCAATTTCCGGAGTGTCCGACGGCTCCGTCAAAGGAGTCACCACTTACGACGCGCATCATCGTCACGAATTCACGCTGGGACCCGACGGAACGGGACGCACCAATTTGGAAATAGACCACTGGCACGAAGTTCGCCGCGACGGTGAAGGATCAAACGCGACGTACACATTCGGACCTCCCGTCGGTCATTTGCAAGCGCGGGTGCCGGTATACGGAAAACTTAAGTTTTTCGACCGCGAAGGGAACGCGGGACCGGGCGTCAATGTAGGGCATGAGTGGATGTACCGCAGCTACGTGGAAGGGAACACGCTTGCTTCGGCAGCTTGGACTTTTAAAGGGGTTAACGAGCAGGATTTTCCGAATGGTATACCACTTGAGCTTACGCTCCGTGTTTTTCGAACCCATAAGGGCAACATTGAACGGGGTGTCGCTGGCGCCATCCGCGTTAAGAACCCAGACAT
>JANNPR010000753.1:0-1076 GCA_031400345.1 Planctomycetota bacterium
GGCCTTAGCCATGATCCGGCAAAATGAAACGATGACCACGGCCAAATCGACAGTGTTGTTCGACGCCACCTGGCACAAAGGAGTTATCGGGATCGTGGCGTCGCGGCGCAAGAAATGTTTGGCCTGCCACAACGCTACGAAGGCTGAGAGCGATCTGATACTTGAAACGCCGGTTAGCATTTTGAAGGGTGGGGGACTGGGTCCTGCGGCGGAGGCGGGAAAGGGAGCGGACAGCTTGCTGATCATGTCGGCGTCGCGCCAGGGTGAGCCTTTCATGCCTCCCGACGGGAATAAAGTTAGTGCGGAGCGACTTACCCCGGAAGAACTCGGGTTAATCAAGCTGTGGATCGACCAGGGTGCAAAAGGGGAAGTACTAAGTTCGTCGACCGCCATCCATTGGCAGGCACTTCCTCCCGGTGTAAACCCAATTTACGCCGTGGCCGTAACTCCGGACGGACAATACGCGGCCGCCGGCAGAGCTAACCAGATCTTCGTTTACCATGTTCCTAGCAAGCGGGAGTTAGGTCGCCTCACCGATCCTTCGCTAATCGGTGCCGGCATTTACACTCAACCTGGCGTTGCGGATTTGGACATGATCCAGTCGCTGCGATTTAGTCCAAGCGGCGAATGGTTGGCATCTGGCGGTTACCGGACCGTCAAACTTTGGCATCGGCCGCAGAACGCCAAAGAGGCCGATTTGCCAAACCTTGAGACACCAGCCAAGGCGACCACGGTCAGCCCAGATGGAAAACTGCTGGCCTGCGGTCAGGAAAATGGCAAGATTCAACTATTCGACTTAGCGACAAAGCAACTGGTAAGATCGATCGCGGCTCACTCAGCTCCCGTGACGTCTTTAGCTTTTTCTACGAATTCGAACCAACTTGTTTCTGCCTCGAAAGACAAATCCTGGCGAGTATGGAATGTAGCCGACGGTGTCATGTTAACCCGCGTCGATACGCCCAGTGAGATCCATGCCGCTGCGTTCTTGGCCAAGGACTCACAGGTAGCGACGGGGGGTCAAGATAATCTGTTGCGCATATGGTCGATGCCGGCTGCGCCCAGCCCTGTCGTTCCTG
>JANNPR010000774.1:0-1148 GCA_031400345.1 Planctomycetota bacterium
GCGATGTTTGGATCTTCAAAACTCTCGTGCTCCATCACGTGACACCAATGGCAAGCCGCGTAACCGATCGAGAGAAATATCGGTTTGTCCTCAATCCTAGATCGCTCAAGAGCCTCGGCGCCCCATGGATTCCAGTCCACGGGATTATTGGCGTGCTGCAGGAGATAAGGACTGGTTTCGCTGGCAAGTCGATTGGGCATGATTAGTAATTACTTATTCAAATGACTGCTCAGCCGAAGGGAAACTGCCGTCGCGTACTTCGTTGCGATATTGTGCCGCCGCATCTGCGACGATTTGACGTAGGTTGACATAACTTTTTGCGAACCGTGGTATGTAACCAGCAGTCAATCCCAGCAGATCATGCAAAACGAGTACCTGACCATCGCAATCCGGTCCCGCTCCTATGCCGATCGTGGGTATTTTTAAGCGTTTGGTAATCTTGGCGCTAATCTTCCTGGGAACACATTCCAACACAATGGAAAAAGCGCCCGCATCTTCTGCCGCCTGAGCATCGATGAGCAGTTGTTTCTCGTCGCGCTGCACTTTGTACCCCCCCATTTGATGCACGCTTTGAGGACGCAAACCCACATGAGCCATCACCGGAATGCCGGCAGTTACCAATCCGCGAATAACATCCGCTTGGCCAGCACCTCCCTCCAGTTTGACCGCTTGGCAGCGAGTTTCCTTTAGGATCCGACCAGCGTTTTCGATGGCGTTATGAACCCCCAGATGATAGGTAGGAAAAGGCATATCCACGACGACCAGCGCATGATTCACGGCCCGTCCCACAAGCTCGGCGTGGTAAATCATTTCGTCAAGCGTAACCGACAGAGTATTTTCGTAGCCTTGTACGACCATCGACAGACTATCACCCACCAAAATAGCCTCGATACCCGCCTCGTCGACGATCGCAGCGGTCGGAAAATCGTATGCCGTGAGCATCGCGATTTTGTGACCTTCCGCCTTGAACGACGAGAAACGCGGGACGGTGATACGGGTTGATTTTGCAGGCATCTAGAAATTGTCGCTTGGTAACTTCGTTTAAACAACGGGTCGCTTGGCGACGATCCTACGAGCTTGCCTTGCGGTTTAACCTGAAGCCATGCCAACAAGGATACCTGTGGCCCGACGATTCTCTGGCCCGAGCC
>JANNPR010000239.1:0-2575 GCA_031400345.1 Planctomycetota bacterium
CGAGAGAGCCTTGGCGATCTCCACTAATTGTTGGTCGCCCACTCGCAGGGACTGGGCTGTTTGGCGAGGGTGAATGTCGCAGTCCAATTCGGCCAATAAGTTTGCGGAGGCTCGCTCCATCGCCCGGTTGTCAATCATTCCCAACCGACCACGCAACTCACGTCCGAGAAAAATATTGGCTGATGCGGAGAGCTGTTCTACAAGATTCAATTCCTGGTGAATAATGCCAATCCCAGCACGCTCGGCGTCGCGAGTTGCACGAAATCGCACGCCTTCGCCGCGAATCAGCAATTCCCCTTCATAATCGCAAATTACCCCCGAGAGGATTTTCACGAGCGTGCTTTTGCCTGCGCCGTTTTCGCCGCAGATAGCGTGAAGTTCCCCAGGACGCACGTCCAGTGAAACGTCGCGTAGGGCCACGACGCCGGGAAAGGTCTTCGTAATCTTTCGAATGGCGATGATTGGCGGATCAGAGATCATGACCCCAGGTCTCGCTTAGTAGCTCTGCCGAGCACGAAGATGCTCCACAGTCTTTAGGCTCATGAGTCCCACCAATGTTCCGAATCCCATGATCATGCCGAGCGTCCCTCCGGCCGTCATCCAACCAATGACTCCGGCGCATAGCGAGAGAGTAGGTACCGAAACAAATCCCATGGCTCCGGGAAACAGTTGTCGGCCGCTTCCCCATATCTGCCGTATCTGACTGAGGGTTACGGCCAACACGACGACGATTCCTACAATTAAGCCTTCATAGACATCCGCACCCGTCTTGATGATTTTCGCAACGGCATCAATCACGACTCGCAAGAACAGCGCCCCCAGAATCGTCCCTGGCACCGTTCCAATCCCACCTTGCAAGCTGCAGCCTCCCACGACGGCTGCGGCGATCGCGTTCAATTCGTGACCTCGTCCTTGATTGACGGGCGCCGATACCCCTTCGTTTGCCACGTAGAAGATCCCCGCCAAGCTGGCAGTGACCGCAGCAAAACAGTATGCCACCCATTTGACGTTTTCGGTTCGAATACCGCTTAACCGGGCCGCTTGTTCATTGCCTCCCAACGCATAAATATGCCGCCCCAAAACGGTTCGACTGAGAACGAGCCAAGTGAATGCCGCCAGGACTAAGAACACAGTAACGGGAATCCAGACATTGTCCCGCAGCATCTTAAAAATGGGATCGTAGACGTTGATTTGCGACGACTTCGTCGGCGTCAGTTTGCTCGTTGCGAACTCGCACAATGCCCGAGCAAAACTCCGCAAACCAACCAGCGTCGCCAAGGTGGCAATGAAAGGGGGCAGTCGAATGGAGGTAATGAGCCAGGTATGTAACGTCCCCACAAGGAAACCGACGGCCAACGTACCCAACACGGCCAAAACGACGACCGTCACTCCGACTGGCTTCCAGGTGGACATTGCCTCGGGAGACATCCAAAGCATTAACGCAGAACAAATCACGCCGCTAAAAGCGATCATGGAACCCGCCGATAGATCAATCCCACCAGCTATGATTACGACCGTCGCCCCCAATGCGACAATACCCAACAGCGCCATATTGCGGGCAATGTCACGGATGCTATCGAGTGGTTGATTAAGATAACTGTGGTTGCTATCGACAAGAGACGTAAAACCGACCGTGAACACGATGGCAACTAATAATGCCAGCTCGTTGAACCTCAGCGGAAGGCGATCCCACAGCGTGGATCCGGGAGCTTTCATGAGCTGGTCAGGTCGTACTTCTTGAGCCACTCTCGGAATTGCGACAGAGGTAGGAACTCGACGGTAGTGGTATCAAACATTTCGGCTTTGAGCGGCGTGTCTTTGTCCGGCACCACGACTCGAAGACCCGTTGTGTAAATGTCACCGTCGGGCTCACCTTGGCGGGGAAACATTTCCGTGACGGTCTTGTCATCCGCTGTAATCATAGCCTTCATGATGCGAGACGTTTGCATTCCCATGTCGAATGGATTTTGCACAACCATCGCATCGATGCGCCCATCCGCCATATGCTCGATTGCCAGCGCCTGCGAGTCAAAGGTGATAACGGTAACTATATTTCGGTCCCCTTTTTTCTCGCGAATTCCACGTTCCTGAGCAACTTCGGCAATGGCCGGCGCGTTGTAAGCCCAAATTCCGACTAAGGCGACCAGGTCGGGATGATTGGTGATTGCGTTTCGGACATTGTCCCGCGCTCGACTGAGGTCCATTCCGTCAGGCATGCGGTCTTTTTCAGTGTACTTTTCCCCGATTGTTTCCTTGAAACCGTTCATACGGTTACGAGCATTGTCGTTGTCCGTAAACCCGGCGAACTGCACATAACCGCCGTCCAACACCTTTCGCGATTCCAGCAGATTTTTGGCTGCCGTTCCCAGCGCACGTCCGCCGACAATGTTATCCGTTCCAATGTAGAAAGGCCGGGCGTCTCGAAATTGAGCGCGATTTACGTCACCATCGACGGTGACCAGTTTCACCCCCTTTGCCTGGAGGTTCTTCATTTCCTCGACGATCGCCGGATTGTCCGCTTGAATCACCGATATCGCCACGCCAGCGATGTCCGACTGACTGGAAAATTGCCGCA
>JANNPR010000802.1:0-6237 GCA_031400345.1 Planctomycetota bacterium
CTGGTCGAGATTGAAGCGAATTGCGTTTTCGACCTCAACTCGCCAGATGGCTGCGCCACCGATCGCAACACGCTGGATCGCGATCGCGGCACTGTGTTGCGTATCGATGTCGCGCCGTTGGCAAGCGGACAGTTCGCTGGAGTGGCTATCAAAGGGACTGTCAATGTTCCAACCGGGCAGGACCTCAGAGGAGCCACACAACTTGTCTTCGAGGCGCACACGTCTAATTCGAACGGTCAACCAGTCAGTATCGACATTGGGGGAAGCCGAGTCACGACTACTATTCCCGGCGGAAACGCATTCACGACACTATCGATTCCCCTGACATTGCTGCAAGGCGCGAACGTCAAGCTAACAAATCTCGCCACTCTGTTCGCTGTGGGGGTAAGCGACGCTCAAGGCGCGAATCGAGTTCAAGTCTTCTTCGACAACATTCGTTACGAAGCCACGCCGTTTCGGCAGCAGACGGAACTCGGGCTGCCACTCAGCAACGAGACGTTTGGCATCATTCCGGAGACGCGTGAAACGATCGGCGATCAGCATCCCGTTTATCCACTCGACCAAGTCTTGGTCAACACCGCAACGGTCTATGAGTCCTCAATGACGGCGATGTCTTTGCTATTGCGTGGACAACAACAAGACCTCAAAGACGCCCGGCGAATCGTGGACACGTTCGTGTACGCATTGGGGCATGACCTGCTGGACAACAGTCAGATTCCTCCGTCGGCCGACGGCGCGGGGACTCCACGACGCGTATCAGGCGGGTGATGTCGCAAATGGACGTGGTTCGTCGGCGGGTGGCCAAGTACGACTGACGGGATTCTCCGTCGGCCAGGATTTGGAGAAATTCTACCTGGTTCTAGACGGCGGGAATGGAGGCAATAACTCGTTCGCGATCTTGGCGTTGATGGCGGCCTATCGCACTTTCCAGGATACGAAATACCTCGATGCCGCGAGCCAAATTGGACGTTGGATTGTGGGGGACCTGAAGGACACCAGCCCACTCACCGACAGTTTCGGCGGTTACTTTTTCGGCTATCTCGAAGGCGGGGCTCCCAACAACGGACAAAGTCCGCGGGTACTCAGCAAAAGCAAGTCCATCGAGAACAATGCTGATATATTTGCCGGGCTGTCGCAACTTGCGATGGCGGAGAAAGAACGCGGAAATCATCAGAACGCCCTATTCTGGACTGAGAATGCCAATCACGCGGGCGATTTTGTCTTGCGTCTCTATGACGCGACAGCAGGACGCTTTTACGCGGGAACGGCTCCCACAGGCACTCGGAAATCGACTGGTATTGAACTCACCGGTCCCTCAAGGCCCAACGAAATCATCAACGTATTTGATTTCCTTGATTCCCAGAGCTTCGTGACGTTGGCCTTGGCTGGTTCACCACGTTACCGCAATTTTACGCTGCCAAATTCCACAACAATTGACTGGCGCGATCCCGTTGGGCACATGCTGACGGCATTCCGCCAAATGGTGGTCGCCAATGGCCAGCCGTTTCGCGGATTCATTTGACGACCGAGCCAACGGAAACATTTCCACGTCCACCTAGTGTCAAGGGCATCGCATGGGAATTCACAGGGCAAGCCGTCGCGACGATGCAGTTCGTAGATGCGCTGTACGGCGAAAGCGAATTTGCAACTAAAATTGTGGACTTTCGCAGCGAGATTCGCCGTGCTCAGACACTCGCTCCTTACGGCGACGGTCTAGGACTCGTGGCCGCCACGTTGGACGGTGAAAACGAAACAGCTACGCCGTTTACGCCTACCAACCAAGGTCTCACCACACCGTTCCAAGCCATTTCCGAACGAGTCGGACTCGCAGCCACGAATTGGGCGATTTACGCAGATCAAGGTTTCAATCTCTTTATTGTCCCACCACTGCCGCGGGTCACGCTGAGCGTTGCGCCGGCGTCCCTCGCGGAAGCGGCCGGGACGGCAACCGTTACGGCGACGCTGTCCGCCGTATCCGAGTTAGACGTGACGGTGGTTCTGGAATTCATCGGCACGGCCACAAGTTCCAGCGACTACAGCCGCTCGGCCACGCAGATCGTGATCCCCGCCGGCAACACGACCGGAACGGTCACGTTGACCGCCGTCCAAGACACGCTGGACGAGACGAACGAGTCGATCGTTGTGGGTATCATTGGCGTGACCAACGGCACGAAATCCGGAGTACAACAGGTCACGACTATAATCATCGACGACGTCCCAAACGAACTGCCAAGCATCTCGGATATCCTGGACAAGACCATCAAGCAGAGCACCGCGACGGGCTTGATTAACTTTATGATCGGCGATGCGGAAACTGCGCCGGCGAATTTGGCGATCGCGGGAAGCTCCTCGAATAAGTCATTAGTGCCCGACGGCAATATTGTTTTCGGCGGCTCGTCCGAAGTTCGAACCGTCGTAGTGACGCCCATCAAACACCGGTCCGGGGCGGCGACCATCACGGTGACGGTGAGCGACGGTACAGCCTCCGTCAGCGATACTTTTAAGTTAACAGTCACCGCCAATCCGTCGACGTGGCAAAATCCGATCATGCCCTTGTCGGTGGATGGTGACTTGGTGATCGCTCCTATTGACGCGTTGCTGATTATCAACGAGTTGAACGTTTCGACAGTGCGGGCGACCGATGGCCGTTTGCCGGACGTGCCGCCAGAGGCTTACACGCCACCTTGGTTCGATACGAACGGCGATTTCTTCGCATCACCACTCGACGTGTTGCTAGTCATCAATGACCTAAACGAACCAAGGATGGGCGAAGGCGAATTCAGAGAAGTTCTTTTCATTACACCGCAGTTGACATCGGTTCCATCAACGAATTCCATCATCATCGAAGCTGGGTCAAGCTCCAGAGAATCCATTTCGGGATCGACAATCGCGTCAAACAGCGCTCAGCAGTGTCGGATCCAGGAATCCCGGCGACTGGCGGTGACAAAGTCTAAGCGGGGGTCAGTCTCCCTCGAGGAAATCCTAGACGAGATTGCAGAGGATACTGCCCGGTATTGGTGACGTCCGTCAAGAATGTCAGGTTTAGCTGGAAGGCGAAGCTTTCCCGAGATGCGCGGCCGTAGGAGTTAGTTGATTTCAGAATGGTGGTTCGTTGCTCTTTTTGCCATGGAGGCGCTATGAATACGAAGCGTTTCTTTCCACTTAAGATCCTGTTCCAATATTTGAAGACGAAACCGCAAACGCGGGCGACTTACCGCCGCGACGCATCTCTCGTGAACCGGTCGATGGTTGTAGAAAGGCTGGAAGATCGGACATTGCTGGCTGCCCTTAGCGACGATGCTTACCAACTCTTGCGTGAGCGCACCACCGCGAATCAAGAAGTTTTCTACGTTTACCAAAATGCCGGGTCGGCGTTTAACCACGGCGAGACGAAGAAATTTGCATTCCAGAATCAGATTGCGCTTGTCGAGATTGACGCGAATTGCGTTTTCGACCCCAACTCGCCAGATGGCTGCGCGACCGATCTCAACACGCTGAATCGCGATCGTGGTACTGTGTTGCGTATCGATGTCGCGCCGTTGGCAAGCGGCCAGTTCGCTGGAGTGGCCATCCAAGGGACTAACAATGTTCCGACCGGACAGGATCTCACGGGAGCGACACAACTTGTATTCGAGGCGCACACGTCCAATCCGAATGGCCAAGCAGTCAACATCGACCTTGGGGGAAGCCAGGTCACGAAGTCAATTCCCGGCGGAAACTCATTCACGACACTCTCGATTCCACTGATATCGCTTCAAGGCCCGAACGTCGACTTCACAAATCTCGCGATTCTCTTCGCCGTGGGGGTGAACGACGTTCTCGGCGCGAATGGGGCGCAAGTCTTCTTCGACAACGTTCGTTACGAAGCCACACCGTTTCGACAGCAGACGGAACTCGGGCTGCCACTAAGCAACGAGACGTTCGGCATCATTCCCGAAACTCGTGAAACGATCGGCGATCAGCATCCCGTTTATCCGCTTGACCAAGTCTTGGTCAACACATCGACCGTCTATGAGTCCTCTATGACTGCGCTCTCTCTGCTAAAGCGAGGTCAACAAGAAGACCTCGATGATGCGAGGCGCATCGTGGACACCTTCGTGTATGCGCTGCGGCACGACTTGCCAGACAACAATCAGATTGCTCCAGCGGCCAATGGTGCGCGGGCACTCCACGACGCTTACCAGGGGGGCGATATCGCAAAGGGGCCAGGTTCCTCGGCTGAGGGCCAAGTACGGCTGGCGGGCTTCTCCGTCGGCCGGGACTTGGAGAAGTTCTATCTGGTTCAAGACGGAGCGAATGGGGGCAACAACTCGTTCGCGATATTGGCGTTGATGGCGGCCTATCACACGTTCGACGACGCGACATATCTCGACGCCGCGAGCGAGATCGGTCGCTGGATTGTGGGAACCCTAAAGGACACCAGCCCACTCACCCACAGCTTCGGCGGTTACTTCTTCGGCTATGAAGAAGGGGGAGCTCCCAACGAGGGACAGAGTCCGCGAGTCCTCAACAGGGGCAAGTCCATCGAGAACAATGCCGATATTTTCGCCGGGTTGTCTCAAATCGGGTCGGCCGAGCAAGAACTCGGACATCATGAGGCAGCCCTGTTCTGGACTGAGAACGCGAATTACGCGGGTGATTTCGTCTTGCGCCTCTATGACCCGGCAGCGGGACGCTTCTATGCCGGAACCGCTCCCAACGGAACGCCATCATCGACTGGCATCGACCTCACTGGCCCATCGCGGACCAACGAGTCCATCAACGTCTTTGACTACCTTGATGCACAGAGCTTCGTGACGCTGGCCTTGGCTGGATCACCGCGTTACCGCGATTTTACGCTGCCAAATTCCACGGCAAAAATCGACTGGCGCAACCCCGTTTGGCACATGCTGACGGCATTCGACCAAATGGTGGTTGCCAATGGCCAGTCGTTTCACGGATTCAGTTTGACGACCGAGCCAACGGAAACATTTCCACGTCCACCTAGTGTCAAGGGCATCGCATGGGAATTCACGGGGCAAGCAGTCGCGACGATGCAGTTCGTGGATGCGCTGTACGGCGAAAGCGACTTCACGTCGCAAATTGGATTCTACCTAGACGAGATTCGCCGCGCTCAGACACTCGCTCCGTACGGCGATGATCTAGGGCTTGTGAAGAGCGGCGCGAATGTCCGCGTCCGTGACCTGAGCACGGCACTCATGGCGGGAAACGGCACCACTCAGGTGAATGCCAACACCGTGGAAGTACCTCTCGCCAACATCACTGGCAAAATCTTGGTGAATTTACTCGCGGGCACCGACACGCTGTCGGTCAGCTACGGCGCCGGTAATCCGATCCCGGTGGGTGGCCTAACTTTCAACGGCGGAAATGGCATTGGGGACACACTGCGAGTTATCGGCGGCGCCTTCACCCAAATTACGAAAAACTTCACGATGGTCAACAGTGGAAATATTCAACTCGTGCAGGCTGGGCCGGTAACGCGCTCGATCAACTACACCGGCTTGGCGCCAGTTTTGCTCAACGTTGGCAGTGTCAGCAATCTCATCTTCAATTTGCCAGCCGGACCGAATACGGGCGTAGTCGTGGGTGATGATCTAGCCCTTGCCGCGAATACCTCACAGATCCGCGGCGTCACCTTCGAAGATACTTCTTTCACAAATCCTAGCTCCGGCTTGACCGTAAACCTGAGCAACAATGGGGACACGATTTCACTCTCGACGATGGATCCGTCCTTTGCCGCCTCCACTACCGTGAATGGTGGCAATGGGGCTGACACGATCATCGGCAACGCTTTGGCGAACACGTTGCGCGGCAATGGCGGTAACGACAACCTGATCGGCGCCGGTGGTAACGACACGCTAATTGGTGGTTCAGGGAATGACACTTACATATTTGATACCGATGGAGCCCTTGGGTCTGACACGCTGGACGAGTCGGGCGGTGGCATCGATACACTTAGTTTCCGTCCAACAACAACTCGCTTGGTGGCTATAAACCTGGACAATTCAGGGACCCAGATTGTGAATGTTGGACTGGCACTTAGACTTGGTTCGGCGACGGCCTTCGAAAATGTCGTCGGTGGCGACTTGAACGACACGCTCATCGGCAACGCACTTGCGAACACGTTGCGCGGTAATGGCGGTAACGACAACCTGATCGGCGCCGGTGGTAACGACACGCTAATTGGTGGTTCAGGGAACGACACTTACATATTCGATACCGATAGAGCCCTTGGGT
>JANNPR010000809.1:0-4217 GCA_031400345.1 Planctomycetota bacterium
CTGCCAGTGGCACACTCCTGACTCGACCGCCGAGCCACTAACCACCAACCACTAACCACTAACCACTAACCACTCCACTAACCACTAACCACTAACCACCAACCACTAACCGCTGAACCACTAACCACTAACCACTAACCACCAACCACTAACCTCTAACCTCTTTTAAGACCCGTTTCAACACTTCCGCATCCGTTGGAAATCTCGCGGGAAGGACGCTTCGCAGAGGTATGGGGACATCATCCATTCGGTACGCTGTTCCGGGCGAACATAAGCCGTACGGCGAGGTGGTGATGCGGACCGTCGGCTCGAAAGGCCCCTCAGTGGCTGGATAGTCAAGCATCACGGAGGGGATGCGGCGGAGATGCTCGCGTGCGCGAGTTGAGAACTGGGAAAGAGTTTCACTGCCGATAATCAAACAGACGTCTACTTCTCCGCGTGACAAGACGGCGTCGGCGGAATACTCGTTTGGGTTGTAGCGGGGGTAACCGCGCGCGAAATTCACGCTAAATGGAAACCCGGTCTGCCAGCACAGCACGTTGTCGGCACCGGAAACATCGCCATACAAACGCATCCTGCGAGCGTGAAATCGCGTGAACGCGTTTAGTTCGGTCACCAGGCGCAGCAAGACCTCGACGTTTGCGTGTCCCAAGTTGTGGCGTCCAGAAGTTGCGTCGATTGTCGTACCCGCAATACCTAGTCCGAAAAACACAACTCCGCAGCGACAGGACAGCATCCGCTGGGCCAAGTCCGCGAGCTGCCGCAGGTCAGCGCCATGAGCGCGGCAGTCCAGCGAGTTCGCTGGAGGTACGACGCCCTTGAGGAGTCCTCGTAGTGACGTAATCGCTTCAAAGTCCGCTGCGGGTTCGAGGCGGACGACCATGTCGGCCTGAGCTCCTTGTCCATCCAATCGCCAGTCGTCGACATGGCGTTTGTCCCCAATCATCACGACGGTTCGTCCGTCACGCCCGCCGGGGACGAACTGGCCAGTTGGAAAAACGGAGTAGCGTTCCGCATGCCGTGGATGAGTTTCTGCGGGGTTGCAGCCCCAGAACAGAACCAAGTCGGCCCGATTGCGAATCTCGCCGAGAGTACAGGTCGATTCCCCAACAGATTGCATCGCCATAATCGATGGCGAGTGACAGAGTGAGGCTGTGGTATCGATCGTCGCTGCCAGCAAATCCGCCAGCCGAATTGCGGCTCGCTGACCAGCGGTACTGCTGCGAGACAGCCCGTAAATCAATGCCGCCCGCGATCGCTTGAGAAGTTCCGACGTTTTGGTAATGGCACTGTCGAGAGAGACCGCGGTTCCCTGAATCTCTGCGGTCGGTCGCACGGTTGATGATTGAGCTAAGAACCACGGTTCGGCAAGTGAGCACGCCCCTTCAATCTGCAACAGCTGTTTTCCGTCGGTGGTAATTCGGAGGTCGTCACAGACGCAGCCGCAAACCGTACAGGCGACGTCAGAAATAATAGACATGCTTGGGGAGAGGACTCCGTTGTTTGGGGCTACGACTCGGGCGTAACGGTCACCAACACGCTCTTGAATGCCGGCGTGCGCGACTCGGGGTCGACCGTCCGTGGCACCAGGCAGTTGGCTTCGGGGCAGTACATCAGAGCGTTACCTGGGCGAATGTCGAACGGGCGTGCTCGTTGATATCGCATTTCACCCGTCGTGCTGTGAACTCGCACAGGCTGATCCGATTGTAATCTTAGCCGCTTCATGTCATCTGGATGCAGCAGAATCACGTCGCGGCGATCCTGGCCGCGGTAGATGTCTTCATCCTCGTACACGACGGTGTTGAATTGGCCTTCGGATCGAACGGTCATCAAGCGAAATTCGCTGCTGGCGGCAGGTACGACAGCCGGAAGGGGGATGACGTGAAAGCGAGCCTTCCCAGAGGGTGTCGGAAAGCTGTGTTTTGAAAACTGGCGTCCAGTAATGTGAAACTCTTTGCGAGTAAGTCCGATTTCCGCGACCGGTTCGAAGCCAGGGATAAGGTCAGCGATCAGTCGGCGAACGGCGTCGTGGCTTTCCAGCTCTCGCCAATCGATCGGACCGTCCTGTCCAAGCACCAAGCGGCCGAGCATGGTCAGCACGGAAACTTCGCTGCGCGGTCCCATGTAGCGAATCGGACCGCCATCACTTAAGCGTACGAAACTGAACATGGACTCCTGGGTTGTCGACTGCTGCTCTTCGTCGCGCGGGAGCACGGGCAACACCAACGTTTCTTGTCCACGGCCAAAAGCGTGGCCTGTATTGAGTGTCGTTGTCAGATAAGCGATACAGCCGATTCGCGACAATCCCTCCGCTGCGAAACGTGCGTCGGGATTGCTACCGTACAGGTTTCCACCGAGACAGACGGCGACATCCATTTCACCGCGGCCCGCCGCCTCCATGCAGGCCATTGTGTCCAGTCCCGGTGACTTCGGCACCTGGATTCCAAGCCTTTGTTCAAAGCGCTGTAACAATGCCTGTTTGAGGGCGGGGGTGACACCCATCGAGCCCATTCCTTGCACATTGCTGTGGCCGCGGATGGGCATCAACCCAGCATGAGGTCGTCCCACCATGCCGCGAAGTAAGGCCAGGTTGACGATCATCTTCACGTTGTCGGTGCCATGCAGGTGATGGGTAATACCCATGGTCCAACCAAAGACTGCGTGTTTCGCCCGCAAGTAAATCTCGGCAATGCGACGGATTTCATCGCGGATGACTCCGGACCCGGACTCAATTTGCTCCCACGTCGTCGATTGAACTTGGCTGAGGAATTCGGAGAATCCTTCGGTTGCCTGTTCGATGAAGTCGCTATCCTCCCCTTTGGAGGCCAGGATTTCCTTGGCGACTCCAGTCAATAGGGCAATGTCGCCACCAATGTGAGGCTGCACATACAGGCTTGCGATCTTCGATCCAAACAACAGGCTACGGACATCGCTGGGAACCCGAAAGTTGACAAGCCCCAGCTCTTTTGCGGGATTAATGACAATCACGTCTCCGCCGCGGCGACGGATTTGCATCAAGCTGCGCATTAAACGCGGGTGATTCGAGGCGGGATTTCCGCCAATGAGCAGATACAGATCTGCTTTTTCGAGATCCTCGAGACGGATGGTTCCGGTTCCACTGCCGACACTCGCAGACAGTCCCACGCCGCTGGCTTGGTGACAGTAGTAAGAGCAATTGTTTACGTAGTTCGTGCCAAAAACGCGTGCAAACAACTGCAACAAGAACCCCGCTTCATTTGATGACCGACCGCTGGCATAGAAAAAGCTGCGACTTGGCCCGGCCGCTTTCAACCGGGTCGCCAAACGCTCGAGAGCGTCCTCCCAGGAAAGCACTCGGTAATGCGAAGCGCCGGCAGCGGCGTAAAGCGGAGTGACGAGACGCCCGCTCATTTCCAATTGCCGCGGGGTCATCGCACGCAGCTCATTGAAACCATATCGCTCGAAGAACTCAGGTCGGATTCCGGCCTGCATGTCCGACACCATCGCCTGAAACGACTTCTTGCAAACTTCCGGAAAGTAGCCTCCTTCGTTGACCATTCCACCGAGTTGTCCGCCCATGCCCAGCGCGCACGTCTTGCAAGTATTCTTGCTCCTCATGGCGCGCCACAGCTTCAGCCAGCCGACTCGATTGGCCATTCGCAATGTATAAGAGACGGCTTTCCAGCCGCCGCCGCTCTTCAATGGCTTCATGAAGTTCCCGTGCTAGGTGTCAGGGGTCCGAGGTCAGGTATCATACAAGCTGATTGACTGTATCGGAATCTAGCCAACGCGTCCGGACCTGGTTGGGGACCCACCGCGAAACAGGATGCGACGTTTTTCAAAGTTGGTCATGAGCAACATCGAAAGAGGATCACGAAAGCACGAAAGGCGAAACACGAAATCGCGGTTAAGGAAAAATCCGTTTGATAGCCTCGATTTCGACGTGAAGTTGAGGAGCAAACCTCTGTTTTGTTTCCTGTTTTCGTCTTTCGTGCTTTCGTGATTCGTATTTAGTTCACGCGAACCTGCTGTCGGGCATTCCACTCACTTTCGGAGTGGTTTGCGTTCGTATCAGTCTGGCGAGTGCGGCAGGCGTAAAGCAACCAAAAAAGCAAGCTGGCAGTTAAGGCTGCGACTAGCAGAATAGGCCAGCTGATGTGCAATGTGCGTTCGCTATCCACCTGAGTCACCCCGGGAATTGGCAACACGTCGCCCAGTCGCAGCACCGCAAATGCGAG
>JANNPR010000848.1:0-5695 GCA_031400345.1 Planctomycetota bacterium
TCAGGACTTCGCAGGCTTCGTGTGCTCGGTCATTTGTCATAATCGCTTACCAACGGGTTTGATTATACGATTTTGTTGTAGGGCCCACCAATGGGAGCGATTGGTTGACGACGTGTGTGGTGGTGGACATGATTGTTGGGCCGGCGGTGTGCCACTGGCCGCCGCCGGAGTTGGCTTGAATGTTCAGCAACGACTATTTCGGCGGCAAGCCAGTGCATGAACAACGGAGGACTATGGCGTTCGATTTGTTTGGTTTCCACAACTAATATTGAGCTCAGGCGGCTTACGTAGTCCGACCAGTTACAGCACTGGCTTGCAGCCGAATGAGCCGTTTCGAGTAATCCAAGCCAACTCCGGCGGCTGCCTGATTATGTGGCACACGGTCACCTACCCACGATTTGATAGAGACCGACTACTACAAGAAAACGAGTTCCTAATGCGCCGACCCACTCAACAAATCTGCGGCTTTATAATACTGTTGGGCTGTTTTATCTCGTCGCGCACTGGAGCCGATGATCAAACGGCATTCGACAAAATTGCCGGCGAGTATGCTCGCGACGTTCGTCCATTGATGAAACAGTTTTGTCTGAGTTGCCATTCGACCGCTAAGCAAGAAGGAGAGCTGGATCTCGAACGGTTCGCTAACCTGGGTGACGTGCGGCGGGGGACCCCAATGTGGCTGAAGGTCGCCGAAATGCTTGATAACGGCGAGATGCCGCCAAAGGATGCTCCGATGCAGCCATCCGCAGAGCAGCGGAAGCAGCTACGTGGATGGGTTGAGCGGTACCTCAACGCCGAGGCGTTAGCGAGTGCCGGGGATCCAGGTCCGGTTGTCCTGCGGCGGCTAAGCAATGCCGAATATACATACACAATCCGAGATCTAACGGGTGAAGACTTGAATCCTGCTCGCGAATTTCCCACGGATAGCGCAGCTGGTGAAGGATTCACGAACACGGGAAACGCGCTGGTCATGTCGCCGGCGTTGCTTACCAAATACCTCGACGCGGGAAAAGAAATCGCCAACCATGCGGTGCTGTTGCCGAATGGGTTTCGGTTCTCGCCGTCTACCACTCGCGGCGATTGGACCAACGATGTACTTGCGCGGATTCGGACCTTGTACCGCGAACACGCTGACTCAGGTGGTGCCTCGCAGGTTAACCTGCAGGGGATTGTTTTTGACACCAACGATGGCGGCCGGTTGCCAATCGAACGGTATTTGGCGGCGACATTAATCGAACGAGAGTCGCTGCAGTCTGGACGCAAGTCGATTGCCACAGTCGCAAAGGAAACGGGGCTGAATGCCAAGTACCTTGGGATATTGTGGACGGCGATGACCGATCGAGAGCCGTCGCTTGTGCTTGATGTGGTACGTGCTCAATGGCGGGCGGCCAAGGCGGACGGCGCCGCTCCCCTGGTAGCGGAAATTAACCGCTGGCAGAAAGCGCTATGGCGATTCACTAGTGTTGGGCATATTGGCAAAGTCGGCGGTCCCAGGGCTTGGCAAGAACCCGTCTCGCCTTTGGCTGCGCGTTATGAAGTGCGGTTGAAACTACCCACGACTCTGGATCAGAAAGAGGTCACACTTTACCTGGTGTCTAGTGATGCGGGGGACGGGAACGCTAACGATTTTGTGGAATGGCAGCAGCCGCGACTGGTGGCGCCGGGTCGGCCTGATCTATTGCTTCGAGACGTCCGCGATTTTACTCGCGAGATGACGGCGCAGCGCGCACGGCTAATTACATCGGCCGCAAAGCAGCTAAACGCCGCGGCTGACGTCGCTAATGCCAATGAAAACGTGGACGTCGGGGCGCTCGCCAAGAAGCACGAGGTTGATCCGGATTCATTGATGGCGTGGTTGGATTATCTGGGGATCGGCACCAGCTCGACGCTTCAGCTCGACCATTTCTCCATGAAATTGCCAAACACTTCAAACTACGACTTTGTCCAAGGTTGGGGATCGCCGCAAACGCCGCTTCCGAGTCTAGTGGCCAATTCGTCCGACACACACGTGCGGATTCCCGGTAATATGAAGCCTCACGGCGTCTGTGTGCATCCATCTCCAACGCTGTATGCCGCGGTTGGCTGGAAAAGCCCTATTGCAGGTACGGTGCGAATCGAAGGACAAATAACTCATGCGCATCCAGAATGCGGCAACGGCGTAACCTGGTCACTCGAACTAAGACGCGGAGCGACTCGGCAGCGACTTGCGAATGGGGTTGCACAAGGTGGCCAAGCGGTGGTGATCGCGCCGATCGACGCCGTGGCTGTGCGAGCGGGCGATCTGGTGTCCCTATTAATCGGCCCGCGTGATGGCAACCATGCGTGCGATCTTACCGACTTGGAACTGGTGCTGAAGAGCGTTGACGTAAAAGGCCAGGCCGGTGAGTCGAATGCCTCGCGCGAATGGAGTCTGACTCGCGATGTGTCGGGAGACGTGCTTGCCAGTAACCCGCACGCGGATCGCTTTGGCAATCAAGGCGTATGGCATTTCTTCTCCGAATCCGTGAAGGCCATCGATGCCGGATTGGTTATCCCAGCGGGATCCTTACTAGCGCGCTGGCAGGAAGCCACCGATCCGTCAAAGAAACAGGAAATCGCGGCTGCCATTCAGCATCTTCTAACGAACGGCCCTCCGGTCAATGTCGACGACAAGAATGCGGACGTCCTATTGTATCGACAACTGGTATCCTTAGGCGGTCCGCTGTTTATGCGAGCTTGGCCACGGGTGCACGCTTCGCTTCGTGAAAGGTCAAAATCCGCTCCGAAAAGCCAGGGCGAAATCGGACTCGATCCGGCGCGCTTCGGCAAGCATCCGAATGGCTCGGCGATCGACGAGGCGAATCTTTGCGTGCAGGCACCGTTAGTGATTGAAGTTCGATTGCCTGCCGATCTGATCGATGGAGCTGAATTCGTAGCTACGGCCTCGCTTCATCCGGAAACCGGCCAGGAAGGGAGCGTTCAAGTTCAGGCGCTCACAACGAAACCCGAACGGGATGCCAGTCTGCTGCCGAGTCCGGTTGCGGAGACGAATGCCAGCGGACCCTGGACTTCGGATAATCGACGAATTTCTCACGCGGCGCCCATCCTTGTCACGGATGGCAGTGCATCTCGACGGAGCATTGAGGCTAATTTTGCTGCGTTCCGAGCACTGTTCCCGATCGCGTTGTGCTACACCAAGATCGTGCCGGTGGATGAAGTCGTCACATTAACGCTGTACCACCGCGAAGATGATCACCTGCGTCGATTAATGCTCGACGAGACCCAGTCCGAGCGGCTCGATCAGCTGTGGGACGAACTTCATTTCGTGAGCAACGATGCCCTGACGCTGGTCGACGCTTTTTTACAGATCCTGGAGTATGCCTCGCAAGACGCCGACCCAAAAGTTTTCGAGCCGATGCGCAAACCGATTAACGATCGCGCTGACGCATTTAGAAAATCGCTCCTCGACGCCGAACCGAATCACGTCGATGCATTGGTCGACTTCGCTGCGCGAGCCTATCGCCGACCGTTGACGGAAGTGGAAGACCACGAACTTCGCGGGTTGTATCGCAAGCTTCGCGCGCAAGAACTACCCCATCCGGAAGCGTTTCGGTTGACCCTGGCGCGAGTATTCATTGCGCCGGCCTTTTTGTACCGCCTCGAAGAAGTAAGGGCTGGGACGGAAGCATTTGCGATCTCCGATTGGGAGCTCGCCAGCCGCCTGAGCTATTTCCTCTGGGCATCGCAGCCGGATCAGGAACTTCGCGCCGTAGCCACGTCCGGAACTTTACATCATCCGGAGGTCCTCGCAAAGCAGGCTCGGCGTATGCTGTCCGACGATCGCATGCGGCGGCTGGCCACCGAGTTTGCTTGCCAGTGGCTACACATCTACGACTTCGATGCGCTTGACGAGAAAAGTGAACGGCACTTCCCCGACTTCCTCCAATTACGAAGTGATATGTATGAAGAATCGGTGCTCTTTTTCACCGACTTGTTTCAACGCGACGCATCGGTGCTGAGTCTGCTCGACGCGGATCACACATTCGTGAATGAGCCGCTGGCAAAGTTTTATGGTCTCTCGGCTGAGACCACGGGAGTACAGCCAGAAGCTCGGAAATGGCAGCGCGTGGATGGTATTCAGCAATATGGTCGAGGCGGAATCTTAGCGTTGTCGACGACGTTGGCAAAACAATCCGGGGCGTCGCGGACCAGCCCGATTTTACGAGGCAACTGGATTAGCGAAGTGTTGCTTGGAGAGAAGCTGCCAAAGCCTCCCAAGGATGTACCGCAACTTCCGGAAGACGAAAGCGCAACGGTGGGCCTGACCGTCCGACAGCTTGTGGAAAAGCACACCAGTGACGTTCGCTGTGCGTCCTGTCACCAGAAGATTGACCCATTTGGTTTCGCCCTCGAGGGCTACGACGCCATCGGTCGCCGCCGCGACAAGGACTTAGCCGCCCGACCGATCGACGTCAGCTCGTCGCTTCCCGATGGAACCAAGATCACTGGTTTGTCCGGTCTGAGAGACTATCTGTTGAATCAGCGCCGCGACGCATTCCTCCGGCAGTTTTGCCGCAAGCTCTTGGGTTATGCGCTCGGTCGAGGAACTCAGTTTTCTGACGAACCGCTGCTAGCCGAGATGCAGCAACGGCTGGCAAAGAACGATTATCGTTTTTCAGTTGCCGTGGACGCGATTTTGCAAAGCCGCCAATTTCGAGAAATCCGAGGTCGGGACTCCCAGGATCGGTTATGATTTAGGCTCGTCTTGAGGACTACAGCTCCTATTGCGATGAGGCAAATTATGAAGACGCATCACTTTTCACGTCGGACCTTTTTACATGGCGTGGGCGTCAGCATGGCCTTGCCTTGGATGGAGTCGCTGGCGGTATGGGGCGATGAAGCCAAAGGACCCGAGCCAGCTAGTCAGCCACCGGTGCGTTTGGCAGTGTTGTTCTCAGGTAACGGATTCCACAGCAAGGAGTGGTGGGCGAAGGGCGAGGGAAACCAGATGGAGTTCGGAAAGGTACTCGCGCCGCTCGCCGATTTCCGCGAGAAGATGCTCTTCATTCGTGGGCTGTTCAATGCGGAAGCGCTGAAGGGAAACATACACAGCTCCCAGACCGGCAATTTGCTTTCCGGAGCACCGCTGGCATCCGGGGGCGAGATTCGTTCCGGCACAAGTATCGATCAACTCATCGCACAGCGCTACGGGCAGTCGACGAAGGTCCCAAGCCTGGTGTTGGGATGCGAGAAGTCGAATCCCTCGGTGCACAAGAACTATTCCATGCTGTACAGCTCGCACATCTCGTGGACGTCGCCAACGACTCCCACGCCGCTTGAGCTGTACCCGGCGCTGGCTTTCGATCGACTCTTTAAGGACGAAGTCCAACGCGGCGACAAGAGCGTTTTGGACGCGGTGTTAGCCGACGCCAAGTCGTTTCGGCAAAACATCAGCGCAGCGGATCAACGCAAGCTCGACGAGTACCTCGACTCCGTTCGCGAAATCGAGCAACGAATCGATCAGGCTGGAAAGAAAGGCGAACTGCAAGGTTGGCGGCCGACGCTCGACAAGCCCAACGTTCCGCGTCCTGCCGACGGTATCCCCCAAGATATTTCGGACCACATGCGACTGATGTGCGACATCATGGTACTCGGCTTCCAGACAGACACGACTCGCGTGTGCACGTTGAAGTTAAACAACGACCATAGCTCGCTG
>JANNPR010000852.1:0-4177 GCA_031400345.1 Planctomycetota bacterium
CATTAGGGAACCTCTGAATAAGTCACCACATCGTCTTCGCTACACAGCTTTATTGTCGCCACACCCGGGTCTTTAACAGCGGAGCTTGAAGTCACGTCCGGATCCAACAAGCTGGATTTTCGGTTGACGGACAAGTAGATCCTCGGACGGATCCGCCGGATCCGACCAGTCCAAGATTGACATGGCAGACCCATCGATAAGACAATAGGTTCCATGGACAAAAACCCAAAGCTGTGTCGTGGTCCAATTTCGCGGCGTGAGTTTTTGACTGCCGGCGCGCTGGGAGTCGGCGGACTAACCTTACCGGATCTGTTACGGCTTCGTGCGCACGCAGCACAAGTCGACACGCCAGTCGATCAGGATACTTCCGTCATCTTCGTGTGGCTGCCCGGTGGGCCGCCGCACATCGATATGTATGATATGAAGCCGAATGCTCCTTCCGACTACCGGGGAGCATTCCAACCGATCCGCACGAATGTGTCCGGCATACATGTTTGCGAGCTGATGCCACGGCATGCCGCAATTGCCGACAAGTTTTGCGTCGTGCGTTCCATTTCGCATGCCTTCGCCGATCATGGTGGCGGCCACAAACGGATGATGACAGGCCGTGTCCCGTTAACGCCTGTCGACACGGTCAACGATTCCCCTGCTACAGGTTCGATCGTTGCCAAGTGTCGTGAACGCCGGGACTGTGGGATTCCCAACTACGTCTCCATGAACCCGGGTGGCCGCACAGGTGATGTATTTGCTCAGGGGGCTTCCTATTTGAGCCAAGCGTATATGCCATTCACGGTGGAAGGTGACCCGTCGACTCCCACCTTCACCGTGCCGAATGTTGGCCCATTACAAACTGTCGGGGAACGCGTCAACGATCGCAAGAAACTGTTGAGCTCACTCGATCGCATAGAGCGGCGAATCGATGCCTCGCGGCTAATGGAGTCGATGGACAAATGCCAACAGCGTGCGGCAAGTATGCTCACGAATGGGCGAGCCAAAAAGGCTTTCGACATTTCCCTCGAATCCGATGCTGTGCGAGATCGCTATGGCCGGCATTGTTGGGGCCAGCGAGCCCTAATGGCCCGGCGACTGGTGGAGGCAGGCGTCAGTTTCGTGACCGTAATCATGGAGAATCCGTATCAGTCGGGTGTACCGTCCCTGAAACAGGGAGTTTACAACTGGGATTCTCATGCGGTTAATTGTCACATTTGGGACGATCTGCAAGTTCGGTTGCCAATTTATGACCAGGCGGTGACGGCACTGATCGAAGACGTTTACGAACGTGGATTGGACAAGCGGACCCTGATATTAGTTACCGGAGAATTCGGTCGAACTCCGCGTCTGGAGAATTCGGTCGGTACACAAACGGGCACGATGCAGCCTGGACGCGATCACTGGCCTCAGGCCATGTCACTGATCATGGCGGGCGGTGGCATGCGAACGGGACAAGTCGTCGGTTCGACTAACTCGAAGGGTGAACATCCCGCAGATCGCCCGTTGACCCCCAACGATTTGTGGGCCACGGTCTATCGGCACCTGGGTATTAACTCCGAGGACTCTTTCCCCGACCATCGGGGTCGACCGATGCCTATTCTGCCATTCGGCGAGCCCATTGCGGAGCTACTCAAGGCGTGATCGCAAAACAACGAGTGCGTGTCGAGCGAGCTCGAAGCGCTCGAGACGCAGTCGAGGCAAAGGCAAAGTAGTCACTTGTCTCAACTTACACTTTCCAGGGATCTCGCTCTGTGCGCGAGCGCAGACCGTTGGCTTCATCGTCGTTGAGAAAAGCTTCCTTGTCGGAATTAATTGTGAGTTTGCGATTGAGCATCCATGACAGTGCCGCGGCGTGACAAGCGATGTGCGAATGCCGCATGATTTGCGAATTAGCGGCCGTTTGGCTGCGTGTCTTGATACAGTCAAAGAAATTGCGAGCATGAGCCGTCACGTCGAGCCCTACCGTTTTTTTGCCCGTTTCCCTGAGTTCACTCTGGAGGGAAGCGGGCTGAACTACGATGTCGCCGCTATCGCCTGTCTCCACGGAACCTTCTTCACCGACGAATCGCACGGGGCAGGTCCCTAGACTTTGTACCCAGCCCGGGCGTTCGCCAAAGGGGGTTTTGAGGAAGTCGAGCACCAGCTTAACTCCGTTGGCGTAGCGCGCCTCGATACCACTGGACGTTGGCTGGTATTCGATCGGCATGGTGCCGTCAGCCTGATTGGCCCACTGACAGAGGTCGACCGTATGCGCTCCCCAATCCAACAACTTGGCTCCAGAATCGAAGTCGTAATAGCCTCGCCACTTGCCTGCAACATATTGGCTGTTGTAAGGTCGCCAAGGGGCCGTCCCGAGCCAGAGGTTCCAGTCCACGACATCACGCTGTGGCGTCGGCTCGCCGGGCAACCAACTGGTTTCGATCGCTGGGGTGTACACGGAAGCGTACAAGGTGTGGATTTTGCCAAGCTTTCCGCTGTGGGCCAGCTTCACTGCCTGTTGGAAATTCGGGACACTGCGTCGTTGGGTTCCAGCTTGAAATACGCGTTTGGTGCGCTGGATCGTCTCGGCCAGCGCTTGGCAGTTGGCGATCGTGAGCCCACATGGTTTCTCGCTGTAGACATCTTTGCCTGCCTCCGCTGCCATGATTGAGGCTGGAGCGTGCCAGCGGTCACCGGTCGCGATCAGGACGGCGTCCACATCCTTACGCGCCAAGAGTTCACGGAAGTCGCGATATAATACGCAGTCTTGATTTCCATAGTGCATGTCCACCAGCAACTTACCGGCCGTGCGGCGGCTCGCTTGAACGTCGGCAATCGCGACGCACTTCACATCGGGCAAACCGAGCATGGCTTTCAAGTCGTACGTGCAGCGTGGCCCGATGCCAATCACGCCGAGCGTTATCTTTTCGCTAGGTGCCACCGCTCCATCGCGGCCCAACGCTTTCGCGGGAACAATCCATGGATGAAAGATTGCCGCGCCCACCGCCAGCGAGCTGCTCAGGAAATTGCGACGCGTCAAACGGTTTCTCCGAGTCATGTTATTCGTGCTCCGATGGTGGTACAGTCAGCCCGTACGGGATAGGACGGATCTGACGTCTTGCCGCATTTTTTGCCAGCCACATCATAGCATTAGTTCTATGAGAACTGACCCCACTAGCCCTTTACGGCCGTCGCAGCCCTCAAGTCGGGTGAACTTCGAAATGCCGCTCGGCGCTTGCGATTGCCATACGCACATTTACGGTGATCCGACGCACTTTCCGTTGTCCGCGGGGCGGACCTATACGCCCGAAACGGCGCTACCCGACGAGTTGGCGGAGCTCCACAAGATGCTTCACTTGCAACGCGTGGTGATCGTCACTCCCAGCGTCTACGGCGCCGATAACTCGTGCACGCTCTGGGGCATGAAGGCGCGGGGGGCCGACGCTCGCGGTGTCGCCGTCATTGACGAATCGACTTCGGAGAGTGATCTCGACGCCATGAGCCGCGTTGGAATACGCGGCATACGGCTCAATCTTACCACCGGCGCCATCAACGATCCTGCCATCGCCTGCCAGCGCCTGCGGGCAGCCGCCGAGCGTGTACAAAGTCGGAATTGGCACGTCCAAGTACTCGCGAACCTGGCGATAATCGCCGCAGTCAAGGAACTCGTCGCCACTCTGCCAGTGCAAGTTGTGTTCGATCATTTTGGTGGCGCGCAGGCGAAGCTCGGTCCGCGACAGACAGGCTTTGCGGAGCTGCTGGAGTTGGTCCGTGCCGGTCAGGCCTATGTCAAGATTTCAGCGGCCTATCGAGTATCCAAACTTCCGCCGGACTATGCCGACGTTGCGCCGTTTGCGAAAGCGCTAATTGCGGCTAATCCGGACCGCGTACTCTGGGGCACGGACTGGCCGCATCCAAACGCACTCACACCGCCCGGACGGAAACTCACTGATGTCACGCCAATGCTCCACATCGATGACGGTCGTCTCTTGAACGAGTTGCTCACATGGGCACCAGATGCAACGATCCGCAAGAAAATCCTCGTCGACAATCCAGCGCGACTTTACGGATTTTGAACGGACATATTAACCCGACGCGTCAGCGAGGGGCGCAGGCTCGCCCCTGGCATTCGGCCCGAAGGCCCAGCTAGACCCCTTCGGTGCGAGAAGAGATGCACGCTCAGACGCGCAAGAACAGTTTCTGTCGG
>JANNPR010000895.1:0-2178 GCA_031400345.1 Planctomycetota bacterium
CTCCACGATTAGAATCGGGTTATTGACCACGGTGCCGACCAGCATGATGAATCCCAGCATCGTGAGCACGTCCAACGGTTGCAACACCCACAAATTTAAGAGCTTCAGCCCCGCAAAACCTCCGACAGCGCCCAATGGAACTGTGAGGATCACCACCAACGGATAAAGCCAGGACTCGAACGTCGCTGCCATCAGTAGATAAGTTATCACCACTGCCAGAACCAGATTCCAACGTAGAGACTTCCATGTGCTACTCAATTTATCAGCGGTGCCGCCTAATGCGATGCGGTAACCGCCGGCGAGTGTTCCGTTCGCTATCAACGGATCGACAACCTCGGTCGAAATGAGTTGCATGGCTTCCTCCAGGGGCATCTCCGGTGGAGGGGTAACTTCCAATGTGATGGCGCGTAAGCGGGTCCGATGGTTGATTTGTTCCGGCCCGGGTTCCAAACGGAGGTCTGCCATGGCTTCCAATGGGATCAATTGGCCAGTCGGAGTCGCCACTGGAATGGACGCCAACGCTTGTTCGCTTTTGGCAAACGATTCCTCGCCCATGATTCGCAGGTCGATTCGGTCGCCCCCTTTGTAGTAGTCCGTCGCATAAGCACCGTCAACAAATGCATCAACGGTGTAGCCCATGTCTGAAGCTGTGACCTGCAAATCCGCTGCCTGTTCCCATTTCGGGTAGATTCGAACTTCGGGATTGGAGAGATCTAAGCTCGGATTGGGTCGGATCTGTGCCGCAGGGAGCAATCCAGGTTGAGTGGGATTCCCTTTTAGCTGAGCGAAGATGCCTCCCCCGATCGCAACCAGCTGGTTGATGTCTGGACCCGTGATTTCGATGTCGATGGTTCGACCCGAAGTCAACCCTTGCTCAAACAGACTAGCCTGTTTCGCGATCAAAATCGTACCTGGAAGTTTATCGGCTACTTTCTGAATCACGGGAACTAGCTCGCTAGCGCGCATTGGATCGGTTGCCCGTGCGCCGACGAATACTTGGCGATTCCGTGCGACGAAGAAGAAATCTTCGATTGTCGGCAGGTTTCTTTCCTTCACTTGCGGATCATTTGGATCCACGTCCCAGTAAGGCCGAAGCTCGTCTTCCACCACGTTTCCCATTTTCAAAAGTTGTTCCAAGTTATAGCCAGGCGGAGGTAAAAGGATGGCTATCACCAAATTACGATTTCCGCCCGGAAGGTACTCAACCTTTGGAAGCAGCCACCAAGTAGCGAGGCACGAACTGAGAAGTACGAAACCGACAAACACCAGCCGCACCAGCACTCCCCGCTGCAAGAAGCGATTCGTGTTGACAAGTAATTCGACCATCCATGCGGCCACGGAATCGCAGATCGCGAGCACCGACTTGAAGGGGGTCAAAATCCAACCGATCCATTTCCTCCACCCGGACCGTCGTGCTGATGGTGAAGCATTAAGCAAGCGAGATCTCTGCAGACCTGCTGCATGCCGTCGGAGAATCCGCATGCTTGCAGTGGGAACAACCGTTATCGCCACCACCATCGAGAGGGCGACGGCGGCACTGATGGCGATGGCAATGTCCCTAAAGAGCTGTCCCGCTTCCTCGCGAATGAACAGAACCGGAATGAAGACCGCCAAGTTCGCCAGCGTTGCATTGAGTAAAGCTCCCCAGACCTCGCCGGCGCCGCGAATCGACGCCGTTTCAGGGTTTTCTCCCATCTGGTATCGGCGAAAAATGTTCTCCAGCATCACGATCGCATTATCGACCAGCATGCCCACGGCAAAGGCCAATCCGCCCAGAGCGGGGACGTTTAACGAGCGTCCCAGCAGAGCCATCACCAAGAACGCACCAATTGTGCTGATCATGATGTGCATGAAGATAATGACTGTCGAGCTCGCACTGCGTAGGAACAAAAGCAACGTCACGAACGTAAACAGACTGCCCCACAACAAATTGTCTGTCACTAAATTGACCGCGGAATAGATGTAGTCTGTCTCGTCATAGACATGAACCAGTTGCAGGTTATGCTGTGCCAGGACGCCGTCGTTCAATTCTTGATTCGCTACTCGCAGACCTTTCATAACGTCCAACACGTTAGCCCCCACGGAGCGTTGGGCATTGATGGCGATACAAGTGGTGCCAAATCGTTTTACGAATCCATCAGGCTTTTTGTGTCCCTCGACCACACGTCCTATGTCGCG
>JANNPR010000939.1:0-3800 GCA_031400345.1 Planctomycetota bacterium
TATAGTTGGCTAATCCTGGGCCTTCTCGTCTGCTCTAGTCTGTCGTTCGCCCAAGACAAGCTAGTGGATCCATCGAGTTACGGATTTCGTATTCCGCCAGGCCCGATTTCTGATGGCCATCGTGAATGCGTACTGACCAACGCCGCAGACGGCCGGCCAGTCGTCGCGCGCGTACATGTGAATGTCGGTGAGTATCGTATCGTGAGGCTCCCCGACGGTGAATTGGTCGCACGAAGCCAAGCAGATAGCCCAACGACGTCACGGCCATTTAAACCGAGCACGAAGGACGACTTGGTTATCAAACTTAAGTCATCCGGTTTTGCAAACTTCCGGTTCAAACAAACACAGCATTACTTGTACGCGTATAACACCAGCGAGGCATTCGCGACCGCCACCAGTCGAATCCTGGAAACCATGTATCCCGGCGTGAAAGGGTTTGCGCAAGGCCAAAACATCGATGTCCATGACCCGGAGACTCCCTTGTTAGTGATCATGTTCCGAACTCGAGAAGACTTTCAACGATTTGAGCGGATGCCAGAGGGCATCATTGCCTATTACAACACCTTGACGAACTACGTAGTCATGTACGAAGAGTCGGGTTTGTCGGAGCTGAAGCCCGAATTGGCAATGCAGCAGGCCATCTCGACGATCGCTCACGAAGGAACTCACCAGATCCTACATAACATCGGCGTGCAGCAACGCCTTTCGTTGTGGCCTATGTGGCTGAGCGAGGGGCTAGCGGAATATTTGGCACCCACTTCCACGGACAAGCGTTTGCGATGGAAAGGACCGGGACAGATCAACGATTTTCGCATGTTTGAATTGGAGCAATACTTGAAGTCACGTGCGATCGATACAGCTTCTGGTGAGATGCTCGAAAAGACGATTACCGCAGCCAAGCTGACTTCGACTGGCTACGCGACTTCCTGGTCGCTGACTTATTTTCTGGCCAAGCATCGGCGTTCCGAATTCAACAAGTATGTCGCTGAGCTAAGCCGGCTTCGCCCTTTCGAAGGAAACCGCGAGATTGTCGCTCCGGGAATCATCCCCGCGAATAAGCAACTCTTTGAAAAGTACTTTGGTGCCGAGTACGCTGATCTCGAAAAGCGATTGATGCAGACCTTAAGAAAACAACCGTACACGGACCCATTCCACGATTGGCCGCACTTTGTTGCGGTCGTTTCTGTGGCCGAAGGACGACGAGTACGTAATCAGGTCAATTTGTTCCATTCTCCTCGCATGGCCGACACCTGGGTGCGCGAGGTGGTGGAAAAATCCGCCGCCAAGTCGGCCGCTGACGTAAAAACGCTGGTTCGGCCCTTTCCAAACCGAGCATCGGCTGAAGTTTTTGCTCGGCAACAGGCCTCCAAATAAAATCCTTCGGACGAATAAGGCTTCTGCCCCTATGTCACTGCAGCGATCCGGCTACGTTTGGTGGTGTGCGCTCACCGTTTTCGTAAGCGCATTCCTTCTATTTCAAATCCAACCCATGATCAGCAAGATGATTCTGCCTTGGTTCGGTGGCGGACCGGGAGTCTGGACCGCATGCATGTTGTTTTTTCAAATCGTATTACTGTTGGGCTATGGGTACGCGCATTTTTTATTCCGACTTTCCAATACCACGACGGCGACCGTTATCCACTGCCTTCTCCTGACCGGGGCGATTTTGCTGTTACCGATTGAACCTAAAGCGGAATGGAAGCCTACAGGCAGTGATCAGCCGACGTTGAAGATCTTGATGCTGTTAGCGGCTAAGGTCGGCTTGCCCTACTTCCTTCTGGCTTCGACTGGTCCCTTACTCCAAGCGTGGTTCGCACGCGTAACCTCTGGCGTATCACCTTACCGCTTGTATGCGCTATCCAATGTCGGGTCTTTGACGGGACTCTTAACGTATCCCTTCATCTTTGAACCGCAGTTTACTACCACCGGACAGGGGTGGATGTGGTCGGCCGGTTTCGTATTGTTCGCTCTGTGTTGTGGCGCCTTAGCAATTGCCACGAGCCGCATGAAGGCCGTCATTCCCGAAACACAAGGTTCGAATTCCGTAACGGCGGTGAGTGTTGAAAATCCGCCTGGAATGAACACGTATCCACCCTTCGTGCATCGCATACTTTGGCTGGCCTTGCCCGCTCTGGGGTCAATTATGTTACTGGCTGTCACACATTACGTTTGCCAGGATGTGGCCGTCACCCCGTTTTTGTGGGTCGCCCCGCTCAGTCTGTATTTACTGTCTTTTATTATTTGTTTCGACAGTGAGCGATGGTATTTACGTCGCACGTTTGCAGTGATCGCATCGATCGCCATCGTCGTCATATCCCTACACATGCTTTACCATCCTCTGGAACGATTCTTGGGCGACGCTAAAAAGAAATTGAAGGACGTTCCCGCGATCAGTCAGGCGATTCCCTGGCTGTACGATATGCATGAGAAAGCGCACGACTTTTTTAGCGAAATAAGTGTGGAAGCGGCAGCCTATTTAGTGTTACTCTTTTTAGTCTGTATGGTTTGTCACGGCGAGCTAGTACTTCGCAAACCAGCAACCAAGTACCTGACATCGTTTTATCTGATGACTTCAGCCGGAGGTGCATTGGGGGGGATATTTGTGGGACTCGTGTGCCCTCAAATTTTCCGCGAGAATTGGGAACTCAACGTCGGACTCGTGGCCTGCTTCGTCGTTACAGCGACAGTTTTGGTGGAGTGCTTAGCACTCAGTCGCTTTGGAAGAAACTGGCTGCTGACTATTTCATGCTGGTCGTGCATTTTTTCCGCGATGCTGCTGATCGTCATGGCGCAGTTTCAAGCCGTACATAGCGGCGACATTGCCACGGCCAGAAACTTCTACGGCGTCCTACGCGTAACCGAATCGGGGGCGGAAGATTCAGCCGGCAGTTACCGCGCCCTGTACAACGGCCGTATCCTGCACGGTCTGCAACTTCTCGATCCCAGCCTACGGCGCACACCGAGTTCTTACTACAACGCGCGCAGCGGAATTGGCATCACGATGCGGCATTACGCGACAGACAACCCCCTCCGGCTCGCAGTCGTTGGACTAGGTACAGGCACGATGGCAAGTTTCGCCCATCAGGGCGACTACGTGAGGTTCTATGAAATCAATCCGAAGGTAGAAGAAATCGCTCGCCGCTACTTTACCTACATCGATGACTGTCCAGGCAAGGTCGAGGTTATTCTGGGCGACGCCAGGTTATCCATGGAGCGCGAACAACCCAACGATTTCGATGTGATTGTTCTCGATGCTTTCAGCGGCGACGCCATACCGGTCCATTTGCTAACTAAGGAGTCCTTCAAAATCTACTTCAATCACTTGAAAAAAAATGGGATCCTAGCCGTACACATCAGCAATCGACACCTGGACCTCACCCCAGTGGTAGACGGCCTGGCCGAGCATTTCCAGTACAAGGCGGTGAAGATCAATGTCTCCGAGGAAGAAGAAGTCACTGACGCGGCTTCTGATTGGATGCTCGTGACAAACAATCAAGAGTTTCTCGATGATCCCGTCGTCCGTGAGTCATTGACGGAGTACAAGGACGTTATGAAGCAGATTCCTTTGTGGACGGATCAATTCAGCAATCTGCTTCAAATTCTGGACTGAGCTTAGTTGTCAGCCGTAGCAGTCGGTCTAAATCAAAATGGTGGGTTAGGGGAAAGTGTGCCACTGGCAGCCGCCGGGGTTCGCTTGGATTACGCGACGGCTCGTTCGACGGCAAGCCAGTGTGGAAGTCAAATTGCCGGATGATGTTCAGCACTGGCTTGCCGCCGAAAAGGTCTTGTTGGCATCGATG
>JANNPR010001158.1:0-3101 GCA_031400345.1 Planctomycetota bacterium
TACCTGGCCGAATTCCATCGACCTTTGCCATCCAGCCGCAACGTGGCTGCCCTTATGATTGCGGCCTGTGTACAGAACATGAACAGCATACCTGCGTGGCCGTGCTAGAGATCACGTCATCGTGCAATTTGTCGTGTCCCATGTGCTATGCGTCCAGTGGTCCCGGAGGCAATCACGTTGCCGTTGAGGACTGTCGACGCGCCATCGATTTCCTCGTGCAGTACGAAGGGCGGCCGGAGATTTTACAACTTTCGGGAGGCGAGCCGACCGTGCACCCGCAGTTTGTCGAGATCCTGGACTATGCCTGTGATCAACCCATTGACATTGTCATGATCAACACGAACGGGGTTCGCCTTGCCACCGATGGCAGATTACGTGAAGAACTCGCCAAGCGTAACCGTCGTTGTGAGGTTTATCTGCAGTTCGATGGATTCGACGATGGTGTTTACAAACACCTGCGCGGGGAATCATTACTGGAATTGAAATTGAAGGCTATTGAGTTCCTGGGGAAGCTTGACGTTCGCGTGACGCTGGTTTGCACTGTCGAGTCCGATGTCAACCTTGATCAATTGGGAAGTATCGTACGCTTTGGTATCGAGCGGCCGTGGATTACCGGGGTGAGTTTTCAACCCGCTACCTATGTCGGCCGGTACATATTGCCGGAATCGCTAGAGCGGCGAGTGACGTTTCCGGACGTCATTCGCGGAATCGTCGAACAGACGAACGGAGACTGGCTCGAGAGTGACTTTCTACCTCTGCCCTGTGCGCATCCCAACGCTCATTCCCTAGCCTACGCCTATCGCGAGGAAAATCATTCGGTTCCGTTGACTCGCTTCATGGATATTGCCAGTCACCTTGACCTTCTAGCAAATGGCATCACGTTCAACCGAGCCAGCGCCCGCACTCTGATCAGTGAGTTCATGTCGCGGCAGAATTGTGGCTGTAGCGGTAGTTGCGGCCCAGTGGAGTTGTCGACGCATCGCGGTTCCGGGCTCTCTTCAGCACTGCCGGTGATCGGTGGATACGGCGGACCGACGTCCGCAACGGACTTAGACCCATTGGCAGCTTCGTTCTTTCGCCGATGTATTGCGGAGGATCTCTCGCCGGCGGATGTCTTTCGCATTACGACGACTAGTTTCATGGATGCCTACAACTTCGACATTCGGCAACTGATGAAATCATGTGTTCATCATCTGCTGCCGAGCGGCCATCTGATTCCCTTTTGTGCGTATAACTTGTTGTATCGCGACGGACACGTTCCGTTACCGCCCCTATCTGCATCTGCGGACCCCTGGCCGAGGAAGTCGTCCGTTAATGTTGGCGTATAGCGCAATCATGGTGGTAGCGATCGGCGCCGCAGCCGGCCTGGCTCGATTCACCCAACGTGGGCTTGGACTTTCTCCTCGAGAACGCCTGGGCATTGGAATGGGGGCATTTGCGGGAGCGATGATCGGGGCCAAATTACCCTTTGTATTGTCTGATTGGCAAGATTTCCTTAGCGGTGCGGCGTGGTTTGCCAACGGCAAAACGATCTTGCTCGGCCTGGTGGGCGGCTATGTCGGAGTCGAGGTTGCTAAATGGTGTCTCGAAATCCGCACACGCACAGGTGACAGTTTTGTCGTTCCAGTTGCGACCGCAGTGGCGATCGGCCGCCTAGGGTGTTTCGTGGCGAAGTGCTGTTATGGAACACCGACGCACGTTCCATGGGGTGTCGTGTTTTCACAGATAGACCAGTTGCCGAGGCATCCGACACAGCTTTACGAATCGGCGTTTCACGCCGGTTGTGCTGCGGCGTTTGCCGTCTGCTCCCGCTACGGCTGGTTTCCAGGACACTTGATCAAAATCTACATCATCCTGTATGCGTCCTACCGTTTTTGTACCGAGTTCATTCGGCCGGAAATACGTTTTGTTAGTGGTTTGACCCATTATCAGTGGGCCAGCATCCTGCTCGTCCTCTTGTTTACTTGGCTCTGGTGGAAGGACTCAAGAAGGATTCCGGGACCGGCGCCAGTCAATGTAGTAGGCACACTCCGTGTGCCGTAACGGGTGGCACGTCCCTGATGAAGGGAGCCTGAGCGACCAAGGAAAAGACGCTCGTTCTTCGCTTCTCAGGAGCGTGCCACCCCGCTTCTCAGGGCCACCCCACACTTCGTATTGCATGATGTTGAAAAGTGTCGCCTATTTCCGATCGATCGTTACCACCGCACGTAAGCCTTCGTCCAGAAAGGTCAACGTCGCCTCCAGGCCGGTAAAACTGCTCATCAATTTGCCGAGCAATTGGCCGGGGGCGGGAGCGGCGGCTTGACGTGGCGCGAGGGCGGAACCATGGACAATGCAAGTTATCGTCTTGCCGTCCGAAGAGCGCTCGTAGCGACCCCCTTCCGGACAGAAGAAGTGGGCGCCGTACAGGCGATCGGCGGAATGGCACACCTCGACCGACGTCGCAGAGCCGGGCAGGGCGCGGGCCACGCTTGAAAGAGGCCCCAGGTTGTCGAGGCAGGCGCGGCGGTTGTTCTCCGCCCAGCCCAACCGGAAATCGGGCAGAACCTCGTTCCAGTTGCGGGAGCGGATCCGCAGCATCGCGTGCCCGGTCGGACCCGTGGTCTGAGTATCGGTCGCGGCGGCCAGGTCCTCGAGGATAAACGACTTGCTGGCAACGTAGACACCATCGCCGATGCGCGCCCAGAAGATGCGAAACTTCACGGGGCCGACGCCCAGGCTTTGGCAACGGACCGTCGGTAATTTCGCCGTCTTAAAGCGGTAGAAATCGGGCTGAATCCGCAACCAGCCCATTTCCTCGGACTGCCTCGCATATCCCGCGAGCACGCCGTCGAGCTGATCCAGGAATTCATCCACGATGGTCGCATCCCGCACCGGCACCGAGATGTACACCGGTGCGTTGAGCGATGCGATCAGGAAGCTGATCGGTAATACTTCGTTATCGAACATCATCCTGCCACTACCGTTGAAGCTGCCCAGAACCGTTCCTAAAAACGCTGGGAAATTGAAATCGAATGTGGGCGGCGAATCGTAGACATGTAAGCCTACCTGGTTGCCGATCCCCTTGTGAATCAAACGCGCCACGCCGATTTTGTCAATCA
>JANNPR010001018.1:0-3280 GCA_031400345.1 Planctomycetota bacterium
CTCGGTCGCCAGCTGGAAGATGCCCTTCTTGCCGAAATCACCGGACGCATCCGCGACCGATTCCAAGGCCTGATCATTCGCGGTGAATATCGGCGAACTGCCAAGAACATTCAGTGTCAAGGGTTTTTCGATCGGCATGGCTTTCGACTAGTTGGGCTGGCCGCAGAAAATGGTCTCGCGGCAGCGCCGACCTCAGGTCCGTCAGGTTACGGCCCGGAGGTCCGTGCTACTGGTAGTCTTCCATCTTCGGCCTGCCTCAGCGCGGAAGGGGATTTGCAGCGGTATGAGTTAGATAGCGATACGGCGTTGACGATTCCTGATCACATCACTGTGTTCCGAAGGTGAAAGCATCTTTATGAATCAACGAATCCGGAATGTCATGGGCGCAGTATTCGGGATACATCCTGAACGAATTACAGAGACTACCTCACAAAACAATCTCGAAGTCTGGGACTCGGTCACCCATATCAATTTAATTCTAGCGCTTGAGCAAGAGTTCGACGTTCGCTTCAGCGACAGGCAAATTCCACAACTCCTAGATTTCGCTACCATTCATCAAGCCGTCGCCCAATTCAAGGCAGCCGCATGATTTGGAAGAACTTCAAACATCGGTGCAAGTTGGCGTGGGCGAACTGGTTGCTTATGTGGCGTTTCGATGTGCTCATCGAGCAAGGTGTGACGATTAAAAACACGAGCACGATTTCGTTTGGCTGCAAATGCACAGTGCAATCCGGCGCCTATGTTTACGGGTCAAGATTGGGGCATCGAGTTCGCTTCGGAGACTACACTGTCTTGGCTCACGGGGTAACGGTGCTCGGGGATGGCGGTTTTGATTTGGGTGATTATTCGCACCTAGGCCCGATGGTGGTCATTACCACTCAGTACGGTGATTCTCAATCGCCAATGGAAACGGAAAAGCCGCGAGTAAAGTACTCGGCCGTAACCATAGGTCGCGGGTGTTGGATTGGATCGGGAAGCGTCGTCATGCCGGGGGCGATGCTAGGCAACCAATGCGTCGTCGCGCCCAACTCTGTCGTTTACGGTCACTGGCCGGATGGCGCCAAGTTGTCGGGCAATCCGGCGCGCGCCATAAGCAATCACACAACCACCGATGCCAAAAGTGCCGCTGGTGTAGCGGCTTGAGTCCCTCTCACATGGAAAACAATCCTCGTTGACACGTCACATGGATAGCTATCCCCTCACCGCCACACAGGTCGCCGATTATGAACGGGATGGATTCCTTGTTCTGCGGGATTTTTACGACCAACGTGAAGATATTGAACCGATTCAACGGTCTATTTATGACATAATCGGGCTCGTGATTCGCCGCCACCGCTTACCGATTGAGCACGTCGCGTTTACTGCCAGGGCCTTTGCCAGTGGTTTCTTGGAATTGGTCCAAATCGAGCGTAAGTATGGCAGCGAAGTCTACGACTTGGTGAAAATGATTCCGGCGCTAGTGCGGCTAGCGGCCGCAGAAAAAAATGAAATGGTCGTGCGGCAGCTTTGTCGTACTTGCATGCCAGGCTTCATTGGCCGCGGATACGGTATCCGTATCGATATTCCGAACGAAACGCGTTTTCGAGCGCTGTGGCATCAAGAGTACCTTTTCCAACTACGCAGCCTTGACGGCATTAACTTTTGGACTCCGTTGCTGCCGATTACTCCGGACCTGGGACCAGTAATATTTGCGTTGGGCTCGCATCGAGATGGCATCCACCCCGTTCGGTCCGGCGATACCAGCCGGCCGGGTGCCTACGCACTCACGCTCGACCAAGAGGATGAATTGGTGGGGCGGTATCCGCACGTTGCCCCGCTTAGCTCTCCAGGGGATCTGATCGTGCTGGATTTCAGGACGTTACACGCCTCCGGATTCAATGTCTCTAACCAGCCTCGTTGGTCGATGCAAACGAGGTTCTTTAATTTCTTAGACCCAATGGCAATTCAAATCGGCTGGAAAGGTTCAGTCGCAGACGGAATTAGATTTCAAGACATCCACCCGGAATTCTTCATTAACACGCCTCAGGAGACAACCGCATGCCAGCCTGTTGTATCTGCGGCGAGCTGAACGAGCATCCCGTCTATAAATCCGTTGAACCAGTTTCGCTTACCACGATGTTGCGATTGTACGATCAATTCACGGTCGTTTACTTCTGTAGCGAATGTGGCCATTTGCAAACGACGCCGGTTGTGGCGATGGACGACTATTACGCTCATCAGTATGCGATTCTCGCGGAAAGCAATGACGAGGATCAGCTCTACAAAATCATCAATGGTCAAAAGGTCTTTCAAGTCCCACATCGACTAGAAACCATGCTGCGCAAGGTAGAATTGCCCCAACGAGCACAGGTGCTTGACTATGGCTGCGCAAAGGGCGCATTGCTGTCTCGGTTGAAAAGCCAAAGGTCAGACATCACACCCTATTTCTTCGACGTGACAGACAGGTATCTCCCTTTTTGGCGACAGTTTGCTCATTCTGATCAGTGGGCCATTGAAGCTATTCCTAATGCCTGGCGAGACCGATTCGATGCCGTGTGTTCGTTCTACGTCTTAGAGCACGTCGCAGATCCGCCCCGAGTCGTGGCGCAAATGGCAGGGCTGTTGAAGCCTGGTGGGATTCTCTATTTCATTGTGCCCAACGTACTGAACAATGCGGCCGACTTCGTAGTTGCCGATCATTTGCAGCATTACAGCGTTGCGTCCATCACCCGCCTACTGGCTGACTGTGGTCTAGAACTCATCGAAATTGACGACGCAGCACACGACGCGGCGTTGATTGTCGTTGCACGAAGGGCCTCTAAGGTTCCCATCCTTCAGCAAGTTTCGCGACCCTCTGACCATTTGCTAAATCGATATCAGGAAGTCTCGCGTTTCTGGTCGGAGCTGGGCAGCCGCGTTCGCAAGTTCGAATCTCGAAACGCCGGACAGCCCGCAACCATCTACGGAGCTGGCTTTTACGGTAATTTCATTTGGGCAAATTTGGCCGACCGTTGTCAAGTCTCGCAATTCGTCGACCAGAACCCTTATCTTCAGGGACGCACCATGCAAGGCGTCCCCATCATTCCTCCGACGGAACTGCCGTTGGAATGCTCGACGATGTATGTCGGCTTGAACCCTGCGGCAGCCAAATCAGTCCTCGGAGAAATCGAGTGTTGGCGTGGACGGACGTTTGACTCGTTTTACCTTTAAGTAGACCTGCAGAAAAAGTTCACTCTGAGATGTTTAACGACCCGTGACGACGATTGTCATTTCACAGCCGATGTATTTTCCGTGGATCGAC
>JANNPR010001166.1:0-1779 GCA_031400345.1 Planctomycetota bacterium
TTAATTCTGACTCGCAGAAATTGCGAAGGCCAGGATCAGCCCCACTTTCGAAACGACAGAAGCTGCGCACAAAAACCCAACGGCCAAACGTCGTGTCAATAGCAAGTTTTCGAGAGCCCACACGGAGTGTGCCTACTACATTGCCCGGATCAGGATCTCGCCCCTACCACCTTCGAGCAGGTCGCCGTTATAGAGATCGAACGTCGTCGTTAGCGCATCATCGGGAAGCGGAAACCCGTACCGCATCAATTCGCGGACGAGCAGATCCATCGCGATCGGTCGAAGACGGCAGGCACGCCGAAAAGTCGGAAGCAATGCGGAGGTTTTCAAACCGAAGAAGCCGATTGTGCCTCGACGCATACCGGCCCCGTGTCGAATGCCGCTCTCACCGACAATCAGAATGGTACCGGCCAACATATTAAAACCGATCAAGTCGCCAGTGTCGCCGCCCACCGCGATCAATCCGCGACGAAGAGTATGTCCGAGTTCATTGCCAACGTCTCCGTGAATCAAGATCGTCCCTCCCGTCATGCCGCGGGCACTACCGCGATAGGCTGCCCCTACGAGATGTCCGGCTCGGCCACGCACCTGTATTAAACCCCCGTGGAGTTCGCCCCCCACCCAATCGCCAGCGTCGCCGTCGACGTGAATCTCGCCGCCAGTCATCTCGCTTCCCAGATGGCGGCCAGCCGACCCAACTACCCGGACGATCCCTTCCGTCATTTTAGCGCCGATCCAGTGCACACCCGCCAAATCACCTTCCCAGATAATCTCGCTGCCCAAAGTGTCGCCGGTAATGTCAAAAAATTCAGCCAGACTCTCCTTCCGGTTCCCGTTAAAAATGGACAGCTTCTCGACCTCAGCCAAAGACTTACCACGGACGAAAGCGGGAACAATTCCTTCGACTTCGATGGGCACGGACGATTTCTGGCGAATGCGTATTTGTAAGGACATGGCAAATGATCGACTCGGTAGCTGACATCAGGTAAATATTCGAATGGGCCTTATGCCCCAATATATTTGGCGTAAATACTCTTGGCCTTCGCAATGTCGTCCGTTCCGCCGATAATGGCGCGGCCATCGGGAAAAATGGTGAGCTGCATTCCGTCCACCTGGCAACGAACCAAAAATCGATTCCGCGAAACCTGGCCAACTCCGCACAGTCTGTCGGCGAGCAGATCCAGCGATATGGCACCTCGTTCTGGAAACGATAACTGCACGGCATTTCGTCCACACAGCACTGCGGTGTGGCTTCCCCGCTGGCCTAGAAGCCATTCAAACTCGCGTCTATCGCAGGTTGGACAATCCTTAAATTCGCGCAGCGAATCGAGTTTGATCTGCCGGACGCGATTTTCCCAGATGTCGAACACGGTTAGGCAACGGCTAATGGCCTCAGGGTGTCCGGACAAAATCTTGATGGCTTCGTTCGCCTGAATGGACGCCACGATATTAATTATGGAACCCAAAATCCCGGCGGTGTCGCAGGTGGCCGTCGCTCCCGGGGGAGGTGGTTCCCGCATTAAGCACCGCAGACACGCCGTATCGCCTGGAATGATCGTCATCGTTTGGCCTTCGGCGCCAATACAACCTCCGTAGACCCAGGGGATATTCAGCTTGACCGCCACATCGTTCAACAGAAAACGAGTATCGAAATTATCTGTGCCGTCCACGATGATGTCGGCATCCCGCGCCAACCCTTCGACGTTCACCGGATCCACGTCGGCTACGATGGCTTCGATGTCGATTTCAGAGTTGATGCGTCGTAGCTTGTTTTGTGCC
>JANNPR010001050.1:0-4039 GCA_031400345.1 Planctomycetota bacterium
GATCGATCGGCGTATCGCGAGCCACGTAGACCATCACGGCTTTCGACCCGCGCCGCCCAACACGACCGGCCTGTTGCCAAAAGCTGGCGATCGACCCCGGGTAGCCACTGAGAATGCACAGGTCGAGGTCGCCGATGTCAATGCCCAGCTCGAGAGCGTTGGTGCTGATGATCGTCGTCACCTTGCCCGAGGCTAAGTCCCGTTCCAGCTGTCGGCGCTCATTGGGCAACAAGCCGCCGCGGTACGGCCGGACTTTCTGTTGCAATTCAGGGTGTCCGTCGAGCACCGCGCGGCACAGCCGTTCGACCTGTTGACGCGCCCGACAAAAACAGATCGTTCGTACGCCCAATCGTGACGCTTCACGGATGAGCGGAATGCTGACGGATGACGTCCCTTTCCGATACAAGGCATGGCCGTGGCTTTGGACGACCGGCGGGTTAAGCAAGTACAGATCACGTCGGGGCCGTGGAGCGCCGTCGCGGTTGATCAAGTGAAATGGTCGCTGGAATAACGCTTCGACATGTTCACCGGGATTGCCGATGGTGGCCGACGAGCAGACAAATGTCGGCTGACTACCGTGCATTTCACAGACCCGTAACAGCCTCCGCATCACATTGGCCACATGGGATCCAAAGGCACCGCGATAGGTGTGTACTTCATCAACGACGATGTACCGCAATCGCGACAAAAACGTCCGCCAACGCCGATTGTGATTGGGGAGAATTCCGGAATGCAGCATATCGGGATTGGTGATCATGAAATCCGCATGCGCTTGGATGCGAGTCCGTTCCTCGCGTGGCGTATCCCCATCGAAAGTTCCCAGCCGCACATCGGCGCCGCTTGCCTGCAGGAGCTTGCCAAGTGTCCCTTCTTGATCGCGCGATAGAGCCTTGGTCGGATACAACAGCATTACGCCGAAGGGGGCGTCGGCTTGCAGATACTCGTGAAGAATCGGTAGCAAAAAAGAAAGTGTCTTGCCACTGGCCGTACGTGAAACCAAAACCGTATCTTGGCGGCTTCGAATAACGTCAAACGCTTCCCGTTGATGCGAATAGAGCCGGTCGATTCCGGCCGCACTCAAAGCCGCGGCAAGTCTGGCATCCAGTGCTGGCGGCAGGCCGTCAAACTCCCCGTCCGACGGCTGTAGCATAGAGCGCGCGGCAATTTGCCCAGAAAAACGTTCCTCCATGAAATTCACAAACGACTGCAGATTCATCGGCCCATCCTTGCTGCGGCTCCAATCATCTCCATGACGTACGACTAAGATATCACGGGCCGCCTTGAAGACAAACAGTGTTTTCATGATGGGTACGATTCGCAGGTATTTTGTCATCCCGCGGGAGTACGGTGTTCTTTGTTATCGGCAGGCACCAGAGGAATCACGAAAGCACGAAAGTTGAAAACACGAGAGAAAGAACAAACGATGGCATGGAGCACGAATTGGAGGACGTATCGTGGGGTATTCTCGAAGCAGTTTAGGCGTCCCATAATGCCCTTAAACAAACTTTTGAAGAGCGTGCGCCAAAGGTAGTGGTTTTTGAAAGGTCCTAGCATGACGCGGTGTGCCATTGGTTTGATGTTAAGCTTCGGGGTGCTGGTGGTTTCGAGTCCTGCGGCTGACCCACCGGGGGACGCGACTCAATACATCCAATCGATAGCGGATGTCGGCGGAACCATACCGGATGGCGTGTTCCTCATTTCCGAATGCGTTATCCTCAGAAAAAGTCTTACCGGCTCAGCTGCCACGGAAATAAAAGCCAGCAAGGCAATCAGGGACGGGATGTTCGGTGTTGCCGGCAATGTCTCCATCAGCAGTCTTAAGATCGATGGTTCACTGTGTCGCACGGTCTTCAGCAATAAGGGCAAAGTCACCGGATTCCAGTGCACGAATTGCCAAATCATGGGCGGGCTGCCGACGACACGTTTCTTAATTGATCTCAACGGGGAAGTGTCAAATGTGGAAATCGATAGTTGCCAACTTTCGACCGCGTATTACGCGATACGGCTACGGGATAAAGTCAATCGAGCGCGAATATCCAACTGCACGATTAAGGACTGGCGCGACCAGGCCATTCTGGTTCGGAGCGGAAATAGCGTGGGTCCGCAATACGTGACGATTGAGGACAACCACATCTCGAGCCCGGCAGTTGGTAAGGGGAGTCCGCGTCAAATGATATGTGCTTATGGTGACCCGGAAAACTCGACGTCCAACATCATAGGGTTAAAGATTCTCAACAATACGTGCATCGGTAGCGGTGAATTCTTTGATGCCGATAGCGAAACGACTCGCGCTACGGGCGATCAAATTGTTCTGCACCGTTGCCTTGACTTTTCAGTGATTGGAAACAGGTCCAGTGACGGTGGTGAAAACGGAATTGCGATTACTCAGTTTTGTTACCGTGGCGTGGTTGCGAACAATATAGTTCAGGGTAACGATTGTCACGGCATCCAGATTTCCAGCCTTGGAAAAAGATCCTCAGATATCCACGTGATCGGCAATCAATGCACCGATAACGCATTGCGTAACGATGGTTCTGCCGATGTAATGAGTGGTCTCTACGTTCAAGATGGCGCACGCATTGTTGTCCAAGATAACCTCGTCCAGGACACTCGCGTACCGCGTAAACATAAGTCCGGCATACTCATTGGATCATCCAATGATATTAGCGGCAGCGGAAACAGGATTGAGTTTGCTGACCTCGATGGTGCGAAGCCAATGGACGTGTTCAATTCGCGGGGCGTGGACCTTGAAGTTCGGGACAGTTTACGCGAATAAGATCACCGCGTGACACATGCGTCCGCCACGACGACCGCCTCGGGAACGAAACTGTTCAGCGCGGCGGTGTGACGCGGCGATCCGTGAGACCAGGAGTTCTGGACCCGGTCGTCAAAGTGTTCCCGGCCGACGTCAAGCCGCCGCAGGAAATCCACTTCCCCAAGTTGCACGGCCCTGCCACGGCCGGAGGGCCGCGGCACTACGTCCTCCAGGTCATCGCCCCCACGCCCAAGCTCAAGTTGCACATCAGCGCGGGGAACCCCCTGGGGTGCGGGACCGAACAGCGCAGCTGCACCGTGACCGGGTGGCTCACTGGATTTATCGCGAGACTTCCCACTGTTCATCAAAGAACCCAGCGCGAACGACTTTTTCGTCCAGCGGCATGGATCCGTGGTTTACCTGAAGTACCGCCCAGTCTCCCCATCGAGGAAAAAGCAAGTAATTCAGCTTCGCTAAATCCGATTCGCGAAATGTGTGGCCGCTGTTAAGCACGACGTAGTGCTGTTCACCACCAGGAAGTGGATTCGGCACAATGATCGCAGGAAGATGATCGGTTGCTGCATACTGTTTGCCATCAAACGTCAGCGTTTGTGGCGTCCATTGGAGCGGCAAGTGAGGCAACACCTTCGCAGTCCAAGAATTACTTCCGGGATCTCCGAAGAGAATCAAGTTTCGTCTCCGAATGTCTTCCGAGGTGACGGCGGTATCATCTTTGACGGGCAGCTCACCACGAAAGTAACGATGCCATTCTGCCGCAAATCGGTTCAAAGCGGCATCCGCATAAGTACCCGGGATATTATTCCACGCTTTTCCGGTGCCTCGGACGCAGAGGAACGGAGTCGTGAACGCATCGTCGATCGGTCCCTGTAAGGCGGGACGTTTGCCGCTCAGCTCAACCTGGCCAAGCGCCCCTGCGATCTGCCAACCGTCGGCAACTCGGGCAATGACCACGCCTGGCGACGTCGTTGGCATCGACTTTGGGATCGCCAGCGTTGTCGTTCCAATCATCAGTTGTCGTGGGGCGATTGCTAGCTCACGCGTCCGTATGGCAAACTTCGTAACATTCTGTGGCTCGTCCATTTCTATGGTGTCACCGCGCAGCCGCGCGTTTAGCTCGGCACGCGCGTAATGTCGGTCGAGGCCGAGCACCTCCAACCAATGGCAGCGGTGATACTTGAGTGTCCACGTCACGAAACGTAGTTCCCGCGGCTGGCGTTCCAATCCTTTTGCGACGAACTTGCCGATTCGTTGCATTTGGTCGGC
>JANNPR010001075.1:0-4570 GCA_031400345.1 Planctomycetota bacterium
CTCCACCTCCCGCGCCGCCGTTTCCGCATCCACAGAACATTCCGGAACGTATGAAATTTCCTTGCGGAATGTACCCTCCGCTGCCGGGACCTCCCGGCGGCGGACCTCCCCCGTTCGATCCTGGCGGCGGACAACAATCGCGGGGAATATGAATCGGACATGGTGGCGGCATGTAGGGAGGAGTCGGGTTGGGAAGTGGAATCATGTCGATATTGATCGCGATTCCCTCGGAGGGCGTGGTGTCTTGCGGGCAACATTCGGGAGACGCAGTCGCCCTCGCTGGCCGGACACGATACGGCGTGCATAGCGCTTCGACGGGTGTGAACCCGCCGTGAACGCAGCCAGGAATGTTGATCGTCGGAGTAACCGTGGGTGGGTTGCTACTTTCATCCAATTGCACGTTGATCGAGCCATTCGCTCCCGTAATGCCACCCGACCATTGTGTGCCACCTGACCATTGCAAATTGAATGTGTAGAGGCATCTCGATCCAATTTGAACGGTGCAACCAAGCTGCTGCGCTACGGTCAACCCCGGGCAACGTGAAAATGTTGGCATGATCTCGACTCCTTATCTATCGGTCTGTACGTGACTCGCTATGGATAGCGGGATCACTGAGTTTTCAGATGATTCCGGAACGGCTTCAAAACTAGGACACGTCAAGCAGATGGGGATTGATCCCCACGATCGCTGCAACGTACATTCGCCATGCACGGCACAGGAAAACACCTTGAGTCGCACGCCCAGGCGACACGACGGACAAACCTCCGAACGCACCATTTTCCCGCGATGCCGGCACGGCGCCGCCTGTTGTGGCATTACGTGTGATTGACCCCCGCGTTGCTGTTCGATGCCTTGTTCCCAGAGCTCGAAGTACTCCGGTCGGCGTCGGCAAAATTGCCAATCCATATAGCTCTTATTGCACTCGTGTCGGGCACACCATCCAGGTTCTGGGCATTCGCAGAGTGTCACACGCATTTCGCACCTCGAATGCGACTGACGAGTTCGGAAGTGGAAGTACCTGGAACGTGTCCTACTACACAGACCTGGCCTCCATACGCCTCGACGACTTCTCGCCCCACGACCTGGTCCACCCTGTACGTCCCTCCTTTGACCAACGAATCGGGACGAATGGTCTCCAACAGGTGATGAGGTGTGTCCTCATCAAAGACGATCACATGGTCGACACACGACAGCGCGGATAACATCGCCGCGCGATCGGCTTCGCCAATGATTGGGCGAGAGGTTCCTTTGAGCCGTCGGACTCCGGCGTCACTGTTGATTGCGACGATTAACACGTCGCCCATAGACGACGCTTCCTGCAAGTAGCTGACGTGACCCAGATGTAAGAGATCAAAGCAGCCATTCGTAAAAACGATTCGCTTCGCGGTTGACCGGTAATGGGTCAACAAGGGCTGTAACTGTTCTAACGTCGCCAACTTGGGCGGTATTCGCGATTTGTTGATCCCTTGCAATATCTCAGACCAGGTTACCGGCGCGATGCCTAATCGCTGGATTTGCAAAGCCGCTGCCGCATTGGCCAATTGGGCCAGGCGACGAAGAGACCAGCCTTGAGCTACACACGCTCCTGCCACCGCCAGCACCATGTCTCCGGCGCCCGTGATGTCACATACTTCGCGTGGCCGGGCAGGTTCGACCAACCGCAGCGCCACTCCCTCCACATCACCTACCACTACAAGGCCGTCTCGATCCAACGTTAGAACTATCGACGCGATGCCAATTTCCTCTTGCATTCGTTCCGCCACCCGCACTGCATCAGTCGGTGAATAAATGCGCTCGTCTGCGAACAGTTCCGCTTCGACCCGGTTGGGTTTGATGAGCGTCGCACCGCGGTATTGTGAGTAATTTGCAATGCGCGCCGGATCAACTAGCACGGGGACATTGGCGGAGCGTGCCTCGCGGATCACATCCTGCAATAGTTCCGGCGTGCATACTCCCTTCGCATAATCGGCGATCAGGATGGCATCGTAACTATCCATATCCCGAACGATGGCATCTCGTAAAAGACAGGCCTGATCAGAATGAATGGGACCGGTAATCTCATGGTCAACCCGCAGAATCTGGTGCGGATGGCGATAGCCGATACGACCTAAGAATCGCTCCTTGACGGTCGTGCAGCGGTTGGGATCTTTGATGAGATGTTCACACTGAATTCCGGACTCATCCATAACGCGCTGCAACACCCGTCCATCGGCATCGTCGCCAATCACGCCGACAAGCGTTACTTGGGCCTCCAGGTGTCGCAGCAGATACGCCACGCTTGCGGCGCCGCCAGGACGCACCTCGTGCTGATCGGCGCGTAACACTAGAACCGGGGCCTCCGGACTGACTCGCTCGGCATGACCCCACGTGTAGCGGTCGAGCATCAAGTCTCCGAGGACCAGCACCTTGCTGCCTGGAAAACGATCGATGGTTTGCAGCAACTCGTTCATCCTGAGCACCCCCAGGGATCGGCAGGTTGTTCATGCGACAACTTCAACGTCCAAGCCTTAATGACTCTGCGCCCCTTGAAGTACAGGACTGGCTCCGCCGGCCGGTCGGGATATTCCACAAATCGCAAGGAATAGTCGGCGGTGATTGGCACGGCGATGTCATCGATTGATAGTTGAGAAACGCTTTGGGTAGATGGATGATCGTGCATCGCACTATTCCAGTGGGATAAAATCGAAGATTTCGGTGTGTGATGGGTCGAGTTCGACAACTTCACAAACATCGCCAGAAACAATGTCGATAAGGCAGACCGCACACTGGTCAAACTCCGGATGCGGTGGAACGTGCGATTTTGTGAGGCCAACCAGGCATTTCGCCTGCCAGAATTGCAATCCGCGAGTGAAGCCGCCGAGGTGCTTGCTTCGCCATCCGTCGTCACGGCAGATGCATCCTCGAAACGAATCGCACCACCACACGTGGCCATTGTGCGTGCGCAGAGAATGCGGTGCGTAAACATCGGTCACGAGAGGTGCGTCGTCGAAGCCATCTGAGCCCCAACGCAGGATGAGTCCTCGATCCAAGCGAGTTTCACGCCAGGAAATACCGATCGGTTTCGGCTCCTTTGTAAACGCACTCAAGATGAATTTTTCGCCGTCATGGGCCAACGAACTCAAATGGTAACGGTCGGCATCGGGACTGGGTGGGTCCTTTGACGTCAGGCCATTTGCAATCCACGGTCGCCTCAACTCCCAGGCATTGGACTGCGGATCGTAAAGCACGACAGCATTGTGGGACGGACTTGCCGACGCGAGTTTCCGACCCACCACCGTCAAATCATGCGCATCCCACGCCAAGAACGAACTGGCGATGCGCGTGAGTCGAATCGCTCCTTGGTCAATTTGAACGGTGTACATCACTCCTTGTCCGTCGATGCTCCACAGTTTGCCAGCGAATTGGGCAAAGCCACGCAGGCCCACCTCGGAATGCTCGTGGGCTGCATGAATGCGGCCTCCCTTTAACAATACGAGATCATAGCAAGGTTGCGGATTATTCTTGAGGGCCGCAATCAAGATTGGTGGCAGCGATTGACTACTGGTTGCGCGCGCATTGGATGTCACCACCTCGCGGAGTGGAGTTTCAGCAGCCCGGGTAAGGCATTCGATCCGCTTGGGATTCGTCAGCCAAAACGTTCCTAGATCCCCGTCCTTGAGAATTCTTAGAGTCCAAGTCGAAAACCTTTCAGCAACCAGTTTGTCGAACTCGTCTCGGCCATGGTATTCGCCGATGATGATCCCGATTCGATCAAGAGAGCTTGTGTTCCGCAGGATCGAGAATTCACTTCCTTCGCAATCGAGCTTGAGGATGTCGATATGGTCTAGGCGATACGTCTCGATCAGTTCCTCCAGTGATATGGTCCGGATGGCCCGCAAGTCCGCCCAGTACTCTCCCCGCCGCTCTCCGTTCGGGCTGTCAGCTATCACGCGACCGGCTAACTGTCTTTGGACCGACTCGCGGTCGACCACTATGCTGCCACCGGTTGTGACGCAGTTCGGAAACACCGCGTTGAGGAGGGCGACGTCCTTATCGTATGTCATCGCCGCCTGAATGATCGTGGCGAAGGCTCCGGCATTCTTTTTCAGCGCCGGAATGTTCTCTGGACAGCACTCGATCGAGAATACCCTTGCCAGCGGATTGCGCTCATGAACACGGTGGCTAAAGCAACCGATATGAGCGCCGACATCTACCACCACGGGCGCGACCATGGGAAGCTCATCCACTCGATACGAGTCGTCTTCGGCGATGTCTTTGACGACCACGAGATCCTGTTGATAATTGTTCGCACGAATCCAGAAATTCCGCGTATACACCAGCGCACCTTGTGGATCCTGAAGCCTCTCGCTGACTGCGGCCTTCAATGCGGCTTCAAGATCTTCATAGGTTCGGAAGCGATAGTGCTTTTTGAAGAAGCTCATCCCAGCTGAACGATCGCCACGTAGTAGTTCTTCGTGGTTCGCCGGAACCAGATGTATCGCATTGTTGGCGAGTCCGAAGAAATGAATGGGATGGTGTCGCGTCCAGACACCTATTGTTGGAGTGGACGTGGCCCCGGCGACATGCAAG
>JANNPR010001090.1:0-2796 GCA_031400345.1 Planctomycetota bacterium
CCCGCAACACGCGAGACAGCTGCTCGCGTACAGCCTTCTGCTCGTCAGCTGGGAACACGCCGATCATTCGACTGACAGTTCCCACGACGTCGCCGGTATGCAAAGTCGAAAAGACCAAGTGGCCCGTTTCAGCAGCCGTAATCGCCGCGCGCATCGTTTCCAAATCTCGCATCTCACCCACCAGTATCACGTCGGGATCCTCTCGAAGAGCAGCGCGTACGGCCGACGCAAACGACGGCACGTCGGTGTGCAATTCCCGTTGCCGAACCAAGCTCGTAAGATTTCGATGCACGTATTCGACAGGATCTTCAATGGTAATAATGTGACATTGACGAGAGGTATTAATCTGATGAATCAGTGCGGCCAAGCTTGTTGACTTTCCGCTTCCCGTCGGTCCAGTAACCAACACCAAACCATGAGCGAAACCGCATAAGTCAGTAAACTGCGGGGGAAGATGGAGATCTTCGAAACTCCGAAAGACCTCATCCAGTCTCCGAATGGCCATCGCGATGGTGCCACGCTGTAAAAACACGTTGACTCGAAATCGGGTGCCGGCGTCTGAGAAGAACGCCAAGTCTAGCGAACTGTCGCGACGAAACGCCTCTTTCTGATGCTCCGTCATCATCGTCAGGGCCATGTGTTCGACTTCCTGCGGCGTTAGCTTCTCATCGGACCCCTTCACGAGTCCCTTATCCACTCGCATGTAGGTCTCAACGCCTCCCGTAAGGTGGATGTCCGAGGCATTGAGCTCTACGCAGCGTTCCAGCACGCGATTCAATGTGTCTGTAATATTGAGTGTGGCCATAACCTGCCGCGAGAACGAGACTCGTCAAAAATTCGTTCGGTGTGACGTGGCACCGCTGTCCACTGGGACACTACAAACATAGGTTGCAAAGACAAGGAATTCGTCCTTCGTCCATGTACTTGAGTCGCACCAGATTCCTGCGGAACAAACGGATGTTAACTAAGGTGCGGAATGGGCCGTTTCTGTCGGCGGGTTCCGTGGCAACGAGCAAAGCGAAATTACCTTCGCCTAACCGCCGATGTGGCTCAAACGCCTCGTTGTTGCCGCTGGACAACAATTTCAGAGGCGATCGCTGACGAGCGAGCTAGAGTTATCCAACGGTTTTGAGCGCTCACTGGCTGAGCGACAAGTTGGAAACAAGGACCTGCACATGTCCCAATGGAAGTCCGCAATTCGTATCTGGTGGTTCGCTTTGACCATCGTGCTCAGCGCATTCCTCGTGTTTCAGGTGCAGCCAGTCGTCAGCAAAATTATCCTTCCGTGGTTTGGCGGCACACCAGCGGTCTGGACGACATGTGTCTTGTTCTTTCAACTGGTCTTATTTGCTGGATATGCCTATGCCCATTTGCTAACACGATACTTTTCAGCTGTTTGGCAGGGCGTCATCCATATATCGCTCATGGGACTAGCGTTGCTTTCATTGCCAATTTCTCCCGATGAATCCTGGAAGCCAGTGGGTAACGAATCACCGACGTGGCGCATCCTGTTTTTGCTGCTGATGAACGTGGGCTTACCGTATTTCCTGCTCTCCACCACCGGTCCATTGTTGCAAGCTTGGTTCAGTCGATCGTGCCAGGGACGGTCGCCCTATCGGCTTTATGCTCTCTCCAACATCGGCTCATTGCTGGCTTTGTTAAGTTATCCGTTCTTCTTCGAGCCTCTGTTTTCGACGGGTCGACAAGACGCCTTGTGGTCGGCAGGCTTCAGCGCCTTCGCAGTGGCATGCACGATCCTGGCGGCACAGATGTGGCGATTTGGACCGGTTCCACCGAACTCCGAAAGCAAGCGCTCATTGGCAGTAGGTACGGCTCCGGACGAGGAGCCTGATTTTGTACAAAAAACGAGCTGGCTTGTCCTACCGGCAATTGCATCTATGACTTTATTAGCGACCACGAACCACGTTTGTCAGGATGTGGCGGTGGTACCTTTCCTGTGGGTCGTTCCCTTAGCTTTGTATCTGCTCACCTTTATCATCTGCTTTGACAAGGAAGCCTGGTACTCACGACGTTGGATGGGCGGCGCGGCCCTGATCAGCATCCTGTTGCAGTGCTTTTTGCTGGTGGACGATGCGCTCACCAAGTTGTTGGCCTTCAACGACATTAACTTCCCGATTAGTCGTTACACCAATAGTTTGCTGCTAGATGCATCCACGTACTTAGCGACGATGTTCTTCGTTTGCATGGTTTGTCATGGCGAGCTCGTACGTAACAAGCCAGAAGTCGATCAATTGACCACATTTTACCTGTTATGCGGAGCGGGTGGGGCGGTTGGCGGGGCCTTTGTTGCCATCGTCTGTCCGCTGCTCTTTGCGACTTACTTTGAAATGCAATTGGCAGTGATGATTGGCGTCGTGATCGCTGCTGCGGTCCTGTGGCTGGATGCTTCCGATTCGTACTTGGCGAAACGTATCGGCTGGCAACGCGTTCTAAGAGTAGCAGCTATTGTGCTGTGCTTTGTGGTAATGCGGGTTCAGATGGCATCGGTGCTGCACGGGTCCTTGGAAACAGTCCGTAACTTTTATGGTGTGTTGCGGGTAGATGATTTCGCGGACAAGGACGGAAAGACAATCGCCCGCAAGCTGGTCCATGGTACCACAATACATGGATTTCAGTTCTTCATGCCAGAAATGAAAAAACTGGCCACGACGTACTACTCGGAAAAGAGCGGCGTCGGCATATCGATTAAGCATTTCCAACAACTGGGCAATGTGCGCATCGGCGTTGTCGGACTGGGTTGTGGCACACTGGCCACCTACGGACACAAGGGCGACT